>JAJXXI010000532.1 GCA_021781185.1 bacterium | reverse complement strand
AGTCAAACCGTTCGCGCAACTGGCCAATGAGGCGGTCAAAGGCCGGATTTAAAAACAGATCTCCCGGGTTACGGCAAATGCCGCCACGGGAAATGAAGGAGAAGTTCGGCAGGTCAGTCGCCCGGATCACCTCGTCGAGCCGTTCCGGCTGCAGGACCAGCTCGTGCAGGCCGGGCTTGGACGACAATTTCAGCAACTCATGAATCCGTCCTTTGCGAAGATCGGCATCCACGAGCACCACCTTGGAGCCTCCGAGGGCCAGCGCGCGGGCCAGATTGGCCGCGACGGTGGATTTGCCCTCGTTCGGAATGGCGCTGGTAATGAGCAGCACGCGCGGACGTTTTCCATCCACCATGAGATAAAGCAGGGCCGAACGGAGGTTGCGATAAGACTCGGCAAACATGTGCCGGTCGTCATGATCCGTCAGCAGCATCAGGGGCCCCTTGTCCGCCTGGCGGGGAAGCTCGGGCACCTGACCAACCACGCTGTCGCCAAACCGTTCGGTGACTTCCCCCAGCGAACTGAAGCGGTCATCGCGCCAGGCCAGCAGGAAAATGATACCGAAACCAAGCCCCGCCCCAAGGATGACGGACTGGACCAGTTTGGTTTTGGCCTCCGAGTAAGAACGGGTGGACGGTGAGGCAGGCTCCAGCAGGGCGAGCGTTTCCTGGTCAATGTTCCGGCCGATGTCCACGTTCTGTAGCAGGGACGAGAGCCGGTCATACATGCCCTGATTGCGGACGACATCCTGCTTGAGGCTGTCCGCCGTGGCCAGCCGGTCGCTGGTGGTGAGGATCTTGGCTTCCCACTCCTTCACAAACTGCCGGACACTGTCAATTTTGATCTGCAAGGCCTGACGTGCCGTCTCGATCTGGTCGTGATTTTGCTGACGGTAAAAATCCAGCAGCTTCTGGGCGCGGGCGATTTCCTGGTCCAGCTTGACGATCTTGGGATGTTGGGGCCGCAGGTTTTTGGCGAGCCGGTCGCGCTGGAGCTTGAGGAGCTCAATTTCCTTGTCGGCATCAATCCGGCCGGTTGCAGGAGTGGCCCCGGTGCCCGCACCCTGCAATGATTCAAACAGGCTGTCAGTGGCGTTGGTATCGGCCGGGCTTTTCGCATTTTGCTCCAGTTCCCGGGCATCCAGCAGTTTCATCTGGAGTTCGTAATCGGACAGCTCGGTTTTTAACTTGGACAGATAAGCGGCCTCAGTGGAACTTTCCTGCTGCAAGACCGCAAAATTATTGCTGCGCTCATAAGCGGTCAGCACCGCCTGGCCTTGTTTCATGTCCCGTTCGAGCCGCTGCACCTGCTCGGCGATCGAGGCCAGCGTATCGCTGGAAACCTGGCGCCGCACGTTTTTCCGATACGCCAGATATTGATTCATGAGGGCGTTGAGATATGCCGGGGTGTAGGAAGGATTGGCACTGGTGGCCTGGATCGTGTAAACCGAACTGCTCGCCGAGGCGAAGACCTGAATGTCCACTGGCAAAGGGTTGCCATCCTGACCCAGCACGATGTCCTGAGGATCGGCCGTCCGCATCCATTTCAAGGTCAACTGCCGAAGCATGTCGCTCTTGAGCAATGCCGACTGCGTGCCCAGATAATTGTTCCGGTCATCCACAAATGACGCCCCGGCCCCCAGTTGCAGCTTTTCCGTCTCCCACAAGCTCCCATAGGAAACAAAAATGGGCGGGGTGTGGAAAAAGATGAACACGGCCGTGCCCACGCTCAAGGTCAGGGTGATGACCGGAATCCACCAGAATTTGCGCAGGAAGATCAGCAGCTTGTGCGGCCGGAATTTCGCCCCTGCCGGCGCAGGATTGCCCGCCATCGGCTCCATCAACTGGAATCCGGGATCGGACGGCGGAACTGGCGTTAAATCGTTCATGGAAAATTAAAACCGGATCATCCGTTCGGGCACAAAAATGAGGTCGCCGGGCTGGAGCGTCCGGTCGTTTTCCGTGCGGCCTTTTTCAAAAATCTGCGAGACATTCACCGTGAAGGTCTTCTTGCCGCCCGGATCGGCTTCCGAACCGCGCGTGACCGTGACATTCTTGCCGTCGGCGAAGTCGGTAAAGCCGCCCGCCCGCAAAACCGCCTTGCTCACCGTCAACACCTCGTCGCTGGGAATGTCCTGTGGCCCGGGTGCGCGCACGGCACCCACAATGTAAATCTTGCCGCGGCTGCGGGGCTTGGAATCCACCGAGACGATGACGGTGGCGTGATAATAATATTCCTTCTCGAGCTCCGTCTTGAGGGCCAGGGCCAGCTCCTTGCAGGTCTTGCCGACCGCCGGATACAACCCAATATAGGGCACTTGAATATTGCCCGCATCCGTGACCACCAGATGCACGGGAGGATCCTCATCCTGAAGAATCTGAAAACTCAACTGGTCGCCGATCGCCAGCCGGTATTTGTCATCCAACTGGTTGAAATCATTGGTGCTGACGTTCACCGCCCCGTTGGTGGACTCCACGGCGGGAAGCGGCGCATTGGTTGCCGCCCCGGGCGGCGGGACATCCGCCGCGTGGGAGACAGCCGCAAACCCCAGCAAGATCAGCCCGGCCAGGCCGCCGGGAATTCCGCAGATGCCCCCCTTCAGCCAAGGGCGGCGGGCGGAGCGGGAACGGGCCGGACGGGAGGCGGTGCGTGGCTGGCGGCGAAACAATTTCATTGGGGATGATAGGTCAACTGCAACCCGACGAGGTTCTGCGTGTAGCCGTTGTTGGCGATGTTGGAAGACCGCAGGGTCAGGCGGTAATTCACGGCGAGCGACAGACGGCTCGTGAGCGCATGTTGCAGGCTCAACCCGCCGCCATACTGGTCATAGGATTCGGTGAAGTTGCCGGCAACATTGCCCACGCCCTGGGTTCCATGCTCGTAAAAGAAGGAGGTGTTGAAGCCGAAACCCCGGATGAAGTTCCAAGTGATGCTGGGACGCACATACCAGTCCTGCACCAAATCCGACTGGATGCCCAGTTGAACTTCGCGGCCAACCGCCAGCGAGTAGCTCATGAAGTCGGTGGGCTGATGGCTGACGGTCAACCCCGCATACCATGAATCCTGGCTGGAGGTCTGAATGGCGGCACTGGTCTGCTGAAATTGATACGTGCTGAAGCCGCCCCGGGCCGTCATCTGGAAATAGGCGTCGGGGGTCAACGTGATGTATGGTCCCACGGTATAGGCATTATTGTCGTTCAAACTGGTATTCGAACCTGACTGATCGTAGGTGGTGAACGAAGCCGTGCTCTCCAGCCCCAGCAGGATCTTGGGATGCACCTGAAACCCCGCGCGGGCAAACAGCATTTCCGAAGCGTGGTTGATGTTATTGAACGAGCCGCTGGTGGCGAGGACGTTTTGGTGATCGTAGCCGGCGGACAACGTGACCTGGTTCAAATCCCACGTGGCCGACAGCCCGGCAGTGTTTTGAAAGGTGCCGTAACTCTCGGTGTTGACCACGGAACCATTGACCGTGCTGGCCACGGCCCCGTTCTGCGCGGCATCCTGCGTGTAGTTCAGCCAGTCATGCAGATTGAGGGTGACATGCTTGATGCCAATGTCGAACGACAAACCCGTGCCGGAGGAGGAATTCAAATCAAAGGTGCTTAAACTGGGATGATTCAAATACCGGTCATAGCCGATGCTGACATTCAAATACAACAGGTTTTGCTGCGTGAACGGGTAGCTGGCCGTGACGCCCACCGCCGGCTTCACGATGTAATCGTCCATTGGGTTGTTGTGGGAGAGATTGATGTTGTCATTCCAGTCCAATCCGAGCGAGGGCAACACCAGCAGCCGGAAATCTCCGTTTCGGTAAGTATAGTCCTGTTGCGAAGATTGCACCTGCTGCGTGCGCGAGCTGGCGTTGGCATCCCCCGCCTGCATGTTCCGCAATGCCTCCTGAGCCGTGGCCGGCAGCACCGCCGAAAGCAGCCCGCAGACGACTCCCCAGACGGCGAGCCAACGACTGTAAGCGGAACGGCAACCGCGCGGCATGTTTTGCCGCCGGTTTCGGAACCCATTCAGATGGTCTCGCATAAGATTTTTATAATTCGTTCCTGATTAAGCCCTTCAACGCCCGCTGACAACCAGCAGAAACCTTGCCGACGGCACAAAAGGTTTGAAGCTGGAGCAAAGATCGGTGATGCCAGCCCTTGAAATCGTGGCGGTGACCATTATTTACGCACCCACAAAACAACAAAACACCAAAAATGGACATCATTCCCCTGTCCTTGGTTCAGACTCATTTCGTTTGGGGCTGGAGGCGGATGGGGCTCCGAACATCAAATCCCGACGTTTGAGTTCCTCCATCACTTTGGCTCCGTCCGTGATTTTGCCGGCAAAACTGGCCATGGCCACCGAAGGCGTGGCATCAGGCGGCCGGCTGGTCAACGGACATTGCCCGGATTCATGCAGCGGGCAAACCATATTGGTTTCCCCCATTCCGCCTTTTTCCACCTTGTTTTCCGGTTTGCCTTTGGGCCGGCGGGCCGGGGCGTTCTCGAACTGAAGGGCGGATTTGCGCCATTGGCCGGGGCTGGTGCCAAAACGCCGCTTGAAACAGGTGTTGAAGAGTCCAAGGTGGTTGAACCCGCATTGCTCCGCCACGTTGATGATTTT
>JAJXXI010000236.1 GCA_021781185.1 bacterium | reverse complement strand
GCGGCGGCCGGCGGCGTGGAGGCGAATTTCAAGCTGGAGGATTTTGCCCTCGAACCGCAGTCGCCGCGCTTTCTCCTCGCGCTCAAGGGCGGCCTCACGCAGCTGAGCGCGCTGCTGCAATGCGCCTACGGTTCGCGCATCATGACTGTCGGCGTGACGGCGGCGGACGAGGCGATCTGGCTGCCCGATCCCGAGGTGATGACGCGCTATTCCACACGGGATTTTTCGGCGGAGCAGGCGGCACTGGCCCGGTTGCAGCGCAATGGGTTTTCCAGTCCGGACACCCATGGCCGGCTGCTGCTGGCCGGGCAAAATTCCGTATTGAATTTCCTCGCCCGCGAATTTCCCCGGTTGCAGCGCGAATGGAGCGTGACGCTGGATGAACAACTGGAAAACCGCACGCTGAAAAACCTGGAACGCGTCGAGCCGCAATTTCAAATCACGCCGTCGGGCGTGCAATGGTTTGACCTGGGCGTCGTGTTTGCGACCGGCACAGGCGAAACCTTTTCCGCCGCTGAAATTCAGCGGTTGATTCTCTCCGGACAAAATCACGCGCGCTTGAAGAACGGAAAAATGGCGGTGATTGACACCGGCGCGGTGGAGGAGTTGCAGGAAGTTCTGCTCGATTGCGCGCCGGAGCAACATGCCGCCGGCTACCGCATCAGCAACCGGCAGGCCGGTTTTCTAGAAGCCACGTTGCGACAACATGCGGACTGGAAAGTTCAGGCACCATCCGCCTGGCGGGATCGCGCGGCGAAACACAGTGGCGAAGCCAAACTGGAATGTCCGCCGCTTGGGGAGCTGGAAAACGTCCTGCGCCCTTACCAGAAGCAGGGCGTGGCGTGGCTGGGTTTTCTGCGGGCCAACGGCTTTGGCGGCATTCTTGCCGACGAGATGGGTCTCGGCAAAACGCTGCAAACATTGGCGTTCTTAAATTCGCTGCCCAAGCCGGGCGCTCCCGCGACGAACTTGCCGCACTTGATCGTCTGCCCGACGAGCCTGGTTTTCAACTGGGTGGACGAGGCGAAAAAGTTCACGCCTGACCTGAAAATCCTCGCGTTGCACGGACCAGACCGGCACGCGCACTTCCGCGACATTGCCGCCAGCGACATCGTCGTGACGAGCTATGCGCTGATCCGCCGTGACGCGGAAAAATATCGCGGGCTGGAATTCGACACGGTTGCGCTCGACGAAGCGCAGCACATCAAGAATCGTCAGACGCAAAACGCGCAGGCGGTGAAGGCGGTGAAGGCGAAACACCGGATGGTGCTGACCGGCACGCCGCTGGAAAACTCGGTGCTTGATCTGTGGTCCATCTTTGACTTTCTCATGCCCGGCTATCTCGGCACGGCCAAGGATTTCCGCGAGCGCTACGAGCAGCCCATCGCCAGGGCGAAAGATGCCCAGGCGCAATCGCGGCTGGCGCGGCGGCTGCGGCCCTTCATGTTGCGCCGCTTGAAGAAGGAAGTGGCGGCCGACCTGCCGGCGAAGCTCGAACAGGTTTCGTTCTGCGAACTCACGCCGGATCAGCGCGGCGTCTATCAGCAGGTCATCGAAGCAAGCCGCAAGGAAGTGCTGGAGGCCGTCGGCGTGCAGGGTTTGGCCAAGAGCCGGCTGGTGGTGCTGACCGCGCTGCTGCGGCTGCGGCAAGTGTGCTGCGATCTGCGGCTGTTGAAGCTCGAAAACGTCAAGCCGGCGAATGCTTCCGGTAAGCTGGACCTGTTCGGGGAACTGCTGGAGGAAGTCATTGACGGCGGGCATCGTGTTCTGGTGTTCAGCCAGTTTGTCGGGATGCTGACGCTTTTGAAGGAGCGGCTCGCGGAGGAGAGAATTGACTTTTGTTATCTCGACGGTTCAACCACGAATCGCGCCGACGTGGTGGAGCGGTTTCAAGCCGACGCTTCGATTCCGGTTTTCCTCATCAGCCTCAAGGCCGGGGGCGTGGGGCTGAATTTGACGGGCGCGGACACGGTGATCCATTTCGATCCGTGGTGGAACCCGGCCGTGGAAGATCAGGCGACCGACCGCGCGCACCGCATCGGACAGACGCGCGTCGTCACGAGCTACAAGCTCATCACGCGCGACACCGTGGAGGAGAAAATCCTGACGCTGCAAAACCGCAAACGCGAGGTCATCCAGGCCACGCTCGGCGGCGAGGAGGAATTTGCCGCGTCGCTCAACTGGGAGGAAATCCAGGAATTGCTGGCGTGAAGTTTTTAACCGGAGCGAACGAAGACTTTCCAGTTGTCTTTGCTGGCTTCTGCCGAGTCCGGGATCGTCGCAGGTTGCTCGTTTAAAACCGGCAGTTCATGGCCACGGCGGCGGCCAGCCGTTGCAAGTAATCGCTGCGGGAAATCGCTTTCGCCCCCAGCGGTTGGGTGGCGGGAGTCACCATCTGAATGTCGAACAGCGAAAATTTTTGTTCCCGCAAATGTTCCACCAGATGGAACAGCGCCACCTTGGAGGCGTTGTCGGCGCGGTGAAACATGGATTCGCCGGCGAACAATCCGCCGACCGCCACGCCGTAGATGCCGCCGGCCAGCTTTCCATTTTCCCGGCATTCCACGCTGTGCGCATGGCCGTGTTCATGCAGTTGCGTGTAGGCGGCGATGAATTCCTCCGTAATCCAGCCGCCGGGCCGACGCGGACCGGGGGCCGCACAGGCCCGCATCACGTCGCCGAACGAGCGATTGCGCGTGACGTCAAATTTTTTCCGCCGGATCACCCGGGCCAGGCTTGCGGAAACATGAAATTGGTCCAGTTCGAAAATGCCCCGCGGATCCGGCGACCACCAGGTAATGGGATTGACCGACCACGGAAAGATGCCGCGCCGGTAGGCTGCCAGCAAGCGTTCCACCGACAAGTCGCCCCCCACCGCCACCAAACCTTCGGCGTCCGCCAGTTCGGGATCTGGAAACCGGATGGCTTTGCCGAGTTTCACCGGGCGAAATATCTGGGATTCAATCATGACGAACCGGCGGGGTGCCGCTGACGGCTTGCAACAGACACATCTCGAAAAAGGCGGCCACATCCATGACCAGCACGTGCCGGGCGGTCGGTTTGCTCATGCCCGGTTGAATTTTCACCTGGCCGGCCGGCGAACCCAGAGCGAGCCAGCTTCCGATGCGCACATCGTTGAGCACCTGCAACAGCCATTCGATTTCGGCCCGGCTGAAGCTGACCCGCCAGCCGGCCTGGGTTTCTGAGAAGCGCTCCGGTTCCTTCAACAAGGCCCCGACCTGCCGGCGGTTTTCCTGTCGCTGGGCCAGCAGCGATTCCTCCAGCAACTCCTGGTTCTCTTTCGAGTCGGGGATCTGCCGGTCCCGGCTCAGCCGGTGATGCGCCGCCGGCACGAGCGGATACAACTGTAGAACGTGGAAGAGCAACTCCTTTTCCTCGGATTTGATCGCAAACTGGAATTTCTGTTTGCCGCCACGGAGAAGCTTCATTTTACATCGCGCTCCAAAGTCGCGTGCAGGGTGTATTTCTGGAGCTGGTGGACGTAAAACTCCGCCTTCTCCAGGCTCTCGCGGGCGAGCACGCTTTTGCCCAATTTATGAACTTCCAGCATGTGCCGCTCGGCCTTCTGCCGGTTCCAGCCAAAGACCGTTTGAAAGACGTGTGTCACATAGTCCATGAGATTCACCGGATCGTCCCAACAAATGACCAGATAGCCCGGATCCAGATCGGCGCGGGTGCCGGTCCGGTTCTCCGTTGCAATATCAGGCAGCGCTTCCGTTGTGGCTGTGGCGGGCATGAGCACAGGATAGCAATGGCGGATTTGTCTTTAAAGTTCCGAGATGAACCAGTCCTCCACCTTCTTGCGCGCCCAGGGGGTTTTGCGCAGGAACGTGAGGCTGGACTTTACCGAGGGATTGAATTGAAAACAGCGGATGGGAATGCGCCGCGACATTTCGCTCCAGCCGTGTTTTTGGACCAGTTGGTTGAGAATTGTTTCCAGCGTGATGCCATGCAACGGATCGCGTGGATGGGAGACGGGTGTGGTCATATTTTTCATTGGTGAACGGCCGCTACCGCAGCAACTTCGCGTGCTGTTTCAGCCAGCGCTCGGCGGTTGGGTATTCCGGGCACAGGCGGGCGACTTCCTGCCAGAAGCGTTCCGAGTGGTTCATTTGCCGGCGATGCGCCAGTTCATGCAGGATGATGTAATCGCGCACAAACGCGGGCGACTGGATCAGCCGCCAGTTGAGCGAGATGGTGCCGCGCCGCGAACAGGAGCCCCAGCGGGTTTTCTGATTCCGCACGGAGACGCGACTCACGCTGATGCCGTGCAAAGCCGCCAGTTCCAGCACGCGCGGTGGCAGTTCCCGCGCGGCCAGCCGGTGCAGGTGCGTTTGAATGACAGACCGCAGGTCGGCGGTGGCGGCGGGCACTTGTAGCCGCTCAGCGCCGAAGCGGACATGGCCATCGGCATCCGTTTCGATGCGCACCGCTTCACCGCGCAAAAGCAATTCTGCGCCAACCTGCCAAGCGGGGGGAATCTGCGGGCGGGCGGCCAGCCGTTGAAACTGCTGTTCCAGCCAGGCGACGTTCCGGCAGGCAAAATCCCGCGCGGCCGAAACGTTTCCGCGTTGCGGAATGGTGACCCGCACGATGCCGTC
>JAJXXI010000013.1 GCA_021781185.1 bacterium | reverse complement strand
TGTAGAATTCCGTGTCGGACATCGGCTTGAGACCGGGCAGGGCGATCTCCATCGGTTCACCTTTGGCTGCTGGTTGAGGCGTGTCGCCAGTTTCTTCCATGCCGTCACCGGCGGCTGAATTTTCCCCGCTTGCGGCCGGGGCGACACTGGCGGTCTGGGTTTCCACCAGTTTGGTCCCGGGCGACGCTGGCGCTGTGCCGGACTTGCCTTCCACCGCCGCCGCCGTGGATTTGAGCGAATCCGGCCGGACATTGTAGAGATCGGGATTAAAATGCCTGCCCTTGAAGGCGATGGCCAGGCCGATGCCAACAATCAACAGTAGAATGATGACACTGGCGATGCGTTCCACCAGCGGGATGGAGGTGCGGACAAATTGCCGGCGATTGCCAGTGCCAGATGGGGGCTTGGACGCCATGAACTCGATAACAAACCGCCAGATCAGGCGAAATAGCGTTCAGCGCGGCGCATGATTTCCGGATAGTCCGTCTTGAAATGGCACCCGGCACGCAAGGCCGTCAGGTTCACCTTCGACAAGTCGCGGACATTCAGTGGCAGCGCGTGGTAAAATGCACGCGCCTCGGTGTTGCCGTCCTGTTCGTAATAAGTGACAAACCGGGAAATGTCGTGGAAGGCAAAATCGGTCTGCCTGGCGAAAGCCTCGCATGAAGGGCAGCCGGTGCACATTGTGCGCCGGCCCGCCATGATGGTTTCCCGGAGCAGTTCCATGTGCGCCAGCTTGAGCGGCTCCTTGTAGCTGCGGACGGCGGCGGTGCTGCTCTGCATCTGGTCCACATTGTCAATCATGTTGCAAACCGCAGCAATGCGCGGATCGCTCCAGACTGCCTGCAAGACGGCCTGATGCGTGGTCAGGCCAAGCTTGTCGAATTCCGGCAGACGCTTGGGCACATCTTTGGTGCTGCGCATCGTTTTCATGGCCACCAGCCCGATGCCAGCCTGATGACAGGCGGTGAGGGACTGGTCAAAGGCTCCGCCTTTTTCGTAAAACGGGTTGAAAGCCAGCATGATGATGTCCAGGAAGCCGCCCGCTGCCGCCGAACCCAGGTAGTCCGTCAGCCGTCCGTCATGGCAGGAGAAGCCAACCATTTTCACCTTGCCGGAGCTTTTCAGTTGTTCCGCAGCTTTTTTATAGGCATCGCTTTTGGGCCAGTTCAGTGAATCCTGCCCATATTCGCGTGGGCCGAGCCCGTGAATGTAAAACGCGTCAAGATACGTTGTGCCGCAAGCCGCAAGCCGCTTGTCAATCATCTCCAGCAATTGCTCCGGGCCCTTGTGCGGGTGGTCTTTGGAGACGAGAAAAATTTCCTTCCGCCGCTCGGGATATTTGGCCAGCCATTGCGCCATGATCTTTTCCGAATTGCCCTTGAGATAACAATCCGCCGTGTCGAAATAGCGGATGCCCATGGCCCAGGCGATGTCCAGATAGTCCGGGCTGAGCGCGGCCATCATGCCTCCCAGGGCGAGCATGGTGACTTGAGGTCCATGCTTGCCCAATTGCCGGCGCGGCAATGCATCCCCATCGGCGGGCGCATTGGTGGCCGCCAAGCTCTGAGCCAGCAACGACGGTCCGGCGGCGAACGCCACGGGCAGGGTCAGGGTGGATTTTAGAAAGTTGCGGCGTGTAGTGGTGGTGATCTGCTGGTGATTCATAAGATCAATGGATTGACTGAATGCGACTTTAGTTCGTGTTCCGACCGACCGCAACGGCATTTATTGCGAATTTCCCGCCATCAACTGCCCGCCCTCGCGTGCCTGAATTCGCTAAAACGGAAACTTGCACCGTGCCGAATGCGGATGAAAACATCGAAATCCTTCTGGCTTTAGGCAAATTGAACAAGCTTGCGAGTTGGCTTTTTAAAATCGCTCTGCTAATTTCCGCAGCCATGTCCGCGCCGTCCAACGCCACATCACCGCCATCCAAAGGGCAGGTCTTTCTGCGCCGCTCTGTGTCCACCCTGGTGCTGTGGACATTGATCCTTGCGGCCCTGTTTTCCGGACACCCCTTGATTTCCGACGGCGTGTTTTTGTTGATCATTGCCGTGCTGGCGCTGGCGGGTTTGGTGGAGTTTTATGGCATCGCCGAAAAGTGTGGAATGGTCAATTTCAAGTTCACCGGCGTCGGCGGCGGACTGTTGTTGATGGTTGGCACATTCTTGAATGTTACCGGCAATCTCGGCACTTCCGGTTCGCCCGCGCGTGTCAACGATTTTGAAACCAGCTTCCTTATTTTGTTCGTGCTGGGTTTGTGTTTGCGGCAACTCTTCTCCCGGAAAAATTCCGCCGGCCTGACCGCGATTGCCACGACGTTGTTCGGCCTGATGTATGTTCCGTGGCTGCTAAATTTCATCCAGAAAATCAGTTTTTTTCCATTCCCAGCCGGCAGTGCGCCCGATGCTGGAAAATTCTTCCTGCTCTATTTCATCCTTGTCACCAAGTTCAGTGACATGGGTGCTTACGCGGTCGGCTCCTTGATCGGCCGGCACAAGATGATCCCGCGCATCAGCCCCGGCAAAACCTGGGAGGGATTCGGCGGGGCGATTCTGGTTTCAACCGGAGCGAGCCTGGCTTTCGTGCATTTTTTTGGCGCAAAAATGTTCGGGATGAATTATCTGCACGCCACGATTCTGGGCGTGGTGCTGAGCGTCTGCGCGGTCATCGGCGACCTGATTGAATCGCTTTTCAAGCGCGAGGCCGGCGTGAAGGATTCCGGCAACCTGTTCCCCGGCATCGGCGGGATTCTCGACCTGCTCGACAGCCTTTTGTTCAACGCGCCCATCATGTATTTGTATTTGCGGCACATTTTGACACATCCTTAACCAAGCAATTGATGAACAACAAAGAATCAAAGCAACGAAGGTCCAACGTTATTCTTCCAACTTTGTTCCTTTGTTTCCTGATTGTTAATTTCTCCTGATGAAGAACGTCGTCTTACTCGGCTCGACCGGCAGCATCGGCACCAGCACCGTCAAAGTGGCGGAGGATTTGCCGGATCAAATCCGCCTCATTGGCCTCGCCGCCGGCGGGAATTCTGAATTGCTCTTGGAACAGACTCGCAAACACCAGCCCGCTGTCATTTCCATCAGCGATCCGGCGAAAGCGAAAGATCTCCAAAATTTACTTGGCGCTTCCACGCAGGTTTACGCTGGCAATGAAGGGTTGCTCAAGCTTGCCACGCTCCCGGCGGCGGATCTAGTGCTGATTGCCATCGTCGGCACCGCCGGCCTGCAACCGGCGCTCGCGGCCATCCGCGCCGGCAAGGACATCGCCGTTGCTTCCAAGGAAATTCTCGTCATGGCCGGCGAAATTGTGATGAACGAGGCGCGCAAACATGGCGTCCGCGTTCTCGCCGTGGACAGCGAACATTCCGCCATTTTCCAATGCTTGGACGGCAAGCCCACAAATTCAGTCCGCAAATTGATGCTGACCGCGAGCGGCGGTCCATTCCGCAGCAAGGCCGAATGGCCCAAGGAAAAGTTCCCCGAAATCACCGTTGAACGCGCGCTCAAGCATCCGTCCTGGGTCATGGGCCGCAAGATCACCATTGATTCCGCGACACTGTTCAACAAGGGATTGGAAATGATTGAGGCGCGCTGGTTGTTTGACATTGAGATGTCGCGGGTCGGCGTGGTGGTGCATCCGCAGAGCATCGTGCATTCGCTGGTGGAATTCGTGGACGGCTCGCTCATTGCCCAGTTGTCCACGCCGGACATGTGCCTGCCGATTCAATACGCGCTCACGTATCCTGAACGCGCCGCAAGTGATCGTGTGCAGACGAATTTTCCGAAGATCGGCACGTTGACGTTTGAGGAACCAGATACGGACCGCTTTCCATCCATTTTGCTGGCGCGCCGGGCAGGGGAGACGTGCGGCACCATGCCGGCCGTTTTTAACGCGGCCAACGAAGTCGCCGTGGACGCGTTCGTGAACCGTAAAATCAATTTTCCGCAAATCACCGAAACCGTCCGACGCGTCATGGATGCGCACCAGGTGGTTGATCATCCGACGCTGGAACAAATTTTGGAAGCCGATGCCTGGGCGCGTTGCGAGGCATCAAGATAAATCCGGTTTCCCCCGGCCCCACGCGGTGATCTTACAACGGAATGAACTCGTGCCGGATGCCGCTCTCGTCACAGTGCAGGATGGCCGCGCTGCGTTCCACGCCAAACTTCGGCTTGCCCGCGTAGCCGGGGTTGAAGAAAAAAACGCCGTTTACCGTCTCCGCAAATTTCTTGTGGGTGTGACCAAACACGACCGCCGCGGGTTTATCCTTCGCAATCCGCTTCTCCAGCGGTTCCAGCAGCGCCCGTGGATTGACAATGTGATGCACCAGAAATTTCCGCTGCGCCAGTTCGACCGTTTGCGTGAGCGGGAAGTGAATATCGCTGTCTGTGTTGCCCAGCACGGCAGTCACGGGCGCGATGAATTGCAGTTCCAGGATGATGGAGGCAAAGCCAATGTCGCCGGCGTGCAAAATGTGGTTCACCCCGGCGAAAATTGTTTCCACCTGCGAGTCGAGAAAACCGTGCGTATCTGAAATGACCCCGATTTTCACGCCTTGGCTTCCTCTGGTTCCGGTTCGGCTTCGCCCTCCGATTTTGGCTCGGATGCG
>JAJXXI010000265.1 GCA_021781185.1 bacterium | reverse complement strand
ACTATTATCGCCGACCAACGTCGAATGCTGGCACGCTGGGTGAATCCGGATGTGACGCAAGTGCCGCAGATTTTCTGCCCCTACAAGGAAGTGCTGCCGCTTTACCGGTTGATGAAGCATCTGCCGGACGACATTACGCTGGTCTGGCCGGACGACAACTATGGTTATATTCGTGAATTTTCCGACGCGAAGGAATGGGCACGCACCGGGGGCGCCGGGGTTTATTATCATGTCTCCTATTGGGGCCAGCCGCGGGACTATCTCTGGCTCTGCTCCACGCCGCCTGCGCTCATCGCCGAAGAAATGACCAAGGCCTATGACTATGGAGCGAATAAAGTGTGGATGCTGAACGTCGGTGATTTGAAACCGGCGGAACTGGACATGGAGTATTTTTTAAAGCTCGCCTGGAACCCACATTCGTGGAATGGCACGAACACCTATGATCTGATGGAGCCTCAATTTGCGCGTGATTTCGGCTCTGCGGTTGCGCCGGAGCTGACTTCCATCATGGCGGAATACTATCGCCTGAATTTCCAACGCAAACCCGAACACATTGGCTTTCCCTCCGGCAATTTGTTTTCCGCCGCAGAAGCCGGGCAACGCTTGGCCGCCTGTCAAAAACTTGTGGTGCGGGTGGACGCGGTAAAAAGGAGGTTGCCGCCGGACTTGGACAACGCTTTTTTCGAACTGGTGGCCTATCCCGTCAAAGCGGCGGCAGCCATCAATGAACGTTTTCTATCCCCGGATCAATTACAGGAAGCCCGGGCCGAAGCGCAAATGAAACAGTTGACCGCCGTCTATAATGATCAGGTTGCCGGCGGAAAATGGCATTTGATGATGTCGGATAATCCTCGCGACATGCTCGGTTATATGAAGGCTTCAACCATTGAACCGACACCGCCCCGAAATCCAGATCGTGTTCGTCTGTCGGCGACAAATTATCCGGGAGCAGATTTTGTGGAGGAGAATCACCGCTTTGTCATCGAGGCCGAAAACGCGTCGGTTTTTGTTCCGGGCCGGGACGCGCACTGGGGCAAAATCGTGGGCCTGGGATATGACGGCGAAGCGGTTTCCATCTTTCCGCCAACCGCACCGGTATATGACAAGCCAGCGTTGATACTGAAAGAATCTCCATGTTTGGAATACAAGGTCTGGCTTCGCGATGCGGGCGCCTGGCGCGTAACTGTCCGGGCGTTGCCGACATTCTCCGTCGAAGCCGGCCAGCCGCAGCGTTATGCCATCGCCTTCGACGACAGGCCGCCGCAGGTTGTGTCATTGCCTTACAGCACAAGTGAAAACGATCACGAATGGCGGGAGGACGTTTTGCGAAATGCCGCCCTGACCACCAGTTTGCACACCATTCATAAACCCGGCCTGCATACGCTTAAAATCTGGATGGTGGATCCGGGCATTGTGATTGATGCCATCGCAGGTGAACACGGCCAGGCCACTGGTCTCGGTTATGTCTGGCCGGCGGCCACAATCTGTTCAAAATAATCTTGGATAACTCTTTTGTGGTATTTAACGAATCTTGGTTTTAGGTATGGTTATAAAATGAATCACTCTAAGGTCATTGTAATGCAATCCCACCCAGCTTATCCAATACCAGGCACTCTCAATAAACAATGGCGTTTCTGGTCGTTCACGTTTCTATGGATGGCGATCACGCTCGGTCTGGGGTCGGTAGCGCAGGCGGAGCCGTCAGTTCCGACTGCGGTCAGGCCGGAAAATGGTTCGGCGGAAAATCATCTGGACGTGGCGGCCTTGTGGAAATTCACACCCGATCCCAAACTACCCAATGTGCTAATCCTGGGAGATTCAATTTCCATCGGCTACACGCTTCAGGTGCGGGAGACATTAAACGGAGTGGCAAATGTGTATCGCCCCATGATGAGGAAGAACGGCCAAATGCTGCCGGGCAATTGCATGGATTCCGCCACGGGGCTGAAAAAGTTGCATTACTGGCTCGGGACAAATTCCTGGCAGGTGATTCTTTTCAATTTTGGCCTCCATGACCTCAAATATCTGGACCAGCATGGCAAATACGTCAAGCCCGGCGAGGGCTCCCAGGTGGCCAGCCCGGAAGTTTATGAAAAAAACCTTCAAAAAATGGTGGCCCGTCTCAAGCAGACCGGCGCTGTGTTGATCTGGGCCACGACCACCCCGGTGCCTGCCAACAGCCCGGGGCGCGTGGCCGGCGACGCGAAAATATTCAACCGCGTGGCCGCAAAGGTCATGAAAGAAAATCATGTTCAAATTGACGACTTATGGGCGGCGGTGGCTCCGCGTTTCAAGGAGCTGGCGATCAAGCCGGGCAATGTTCATTTCAATGACGCAGGATATCAAATCCTCGCATCATCCGTGGTTCAATCCATTAAATCAGCCCTGAAACAATCCGGGCAACAGTGAAACCTCGATGCGATGCTCGTCCAAATCTTCGCGTGCGCTTATACGAAAAATGCGATTGGCATGAATTGGGATGCGCTTTGGCAGGCTGTTGTCTCTGATGCCGCTTGGGGTGACGTTTCATTTGAAGTAATAATCCTATCTGACGTAATTAATTTATGAAAATGATTCCAAATCAATTGGGCGTCCGGTTGCTGCTGGCTCTGGTCCTTGGCGTCAGCGTGCGAGTAAATGCTGCCCCAGCTAATTTTACGATGCACATCCCGGACACTGGCTGGTGTTTGTGGCCGGACACGAATGCCACTTGGAAGGATGATGCAATATATCTGCCGGACGAAGTGGATCTGAATAAACTACCGGTAAATCCACCCACCGGTGGATGGGGCGTATTGAATGAGCATCAGGGCATATCGGTCATGCTCCCCAGCACGGTCGAAGCTCATTATTGGGGAAAGTTCGGCCTGCGTCATTACACGGATGACGAATATTTCTATGCCAAGAAAGGAGATGAACAACCGTCGAACGGGAGTTACTACGGCGTTTCATGGTGGTGGCGCAACGTTGCTGTGCCGGCGTCTTTCACGAACAAAGTCATTTTACTGCATATTCGCGGTGCTCGGCAACGGGCTGAGATTTATGTCAACCACCAACTAGTTGGCTACAACATCATCGCCGAGACATCATTTAGTTGCGACATCAGCCGGGCGGTTCATCCCGGTCAGATCAATCAAATCGCCATTCGCATCACCAATCCTGGTGGACGATTCGACTGGCTGGATACACGGACCATCAAATGGGGCAAAGTCAGCTTGCCCGCCACCCATGGTTTTGGCGGATTGGATCGTGATGTCACCTTGACTGCGGAAGACGCAGTATATCTGTCAGATGCGTGGGTGTTGAACACGCCTCAAATTCATGAGGTAACAGCCCACGCCACGGTCACGAATACGACCGATCAGGCGCAACAAGGGAGTTTGAATTTTTGCGTCGTGGATCCCCGAAACGAAACCGTGCTGACGACGAACTGTGTGACGGTAAGCCTCCCGGCTCACGCGAGCCGGGATTACGCATCAACCCTGAATTGTCCCCAAGCGCAGCTATGGAATTTGAACACACCTCGACTCTATGAAATGCGGGCGCGGCTGGAAATTTCAGGAAAGGCAGCCCTGCATGATGAATTTGACCGGCAGTTTGGCTTTCGGTGGTTTGAACCGCGCGGCATTGGAGAGCGGGCAGGCTTGTATTTGAATGGCCGACGCATTCGCCTCTACACGGCCATTTCCTGGGGATTCTGGGGGATAAACGGATTGTGGCCGACGCCCAAATTGGCGGAGAAGGAGGTGCGTGACGCCAAGGCACTGGGCTTGAACATGCTGAATTTCCACCGGAACATTGGCAAGGAGGAGGTGCTGGCCGAACAGGACAAACTGGGCTTGCTGCGTTACATGGAAGCCGGCGGGGGGATAAATGCCTTGGGACGTCGGGTTGGCAGAAACACACCGGCACCGAAGGAGCCGCTGGACACATCAGGGATGGGAGGCGAGGCCAAGACGTTTGCCCAAAAATACGAGGAGACCAAGATTCTGCGGATGATCCGGCAGTTTCGCAGTCATCCGTCGCTGGTCATCTACGTAATTCAAAATGAAACCGAACCGGATTTGAAAGATCCGCGGATCTTTAATCTTCTGCGAGCCATGCATGAGTTGGATCCCAGCCGGGTGATGGCAGCCAAATCAGGCGTTTCCTATCGTCATCAAGTTTGGTTTGCGCCTTATGCCGAAAATCCCCGACACGACGATGGCACAGGTTACTCCGGATGGCACGATGAACATACAGTTGGCGGCCCGGGAGTTTGGATTGACAGCTTGTATGAGAACCCAACCAACTTTACGCATCGTATTGTGGACCCCCGGGAAATAGTGGATTGGGGCGAAATGCTGGGCGCAGCCGTGGCGGATAATCATCCGCTGATGGTGCGGCAGATCATGGCCTCCGGAGGCAGCAGTTATGATCTGGCTGACCATGAGGAACTGGCCAAAATTTACGACCAATTTTTGGATCGCTGGGGATTCCGGCAGGCGTTTCCCACCGACCAGCAGTTTTATACCGACTTGGGCAACAAATGCTACAGTTTTTGGGGCAAGGTGATGGAAACGACGCGTCTGTGCGAAGACAATGACATCTTGACCATCAGCGGCTGGGAATCCACGGCGATAGAAAATC
>JAJXXI010000553.1 GCA_021781185.1 bacterium | reverse complement strand
GCAATGGGGGCAGACGGGCGAATGGCCCCACCGTTGCCGTTCAAAGAACTCCACCGCCGCCTTTTCATCCCCACAGGCTCTGGGCAGATATTCAAGGAGGTCCGATTTCGCAAGCTCAGGATGTTTTCGATCATTCATGGAACCATCTTTCATGACAGGGTCGGACATTGGCTGGCTAACCCGTCGCCATTTGCGTTATCTACCTACTCCCGAGAAAAACGCACAAATCACTTGATTTGACTGGTAATTTTTGAGTTTTTTATTCGCGGCAGCGCAATTGAGGCGATGAAAATCGCCACTTACGACACCGCCCTCACCCACGATCAATGGCATCTGCTCCGCCGCTTCCTGCCCGCCGCCAAAAAACGCGGCCGCCCACGCACCGCCCTGCGCGAGGTCATCAACGCCATCCTCTATCTGGTCAAGACCGGGGCCCAGTGGCGGCTCCTGCCCAAAAACTTCCCGCCGTGGCAGACCGTCTATCACCATTTTCGTCAGTGGACCCGCAACAGCCTGCTGGCCCGGCTCACCCACGCCTCCGTGCCAAAGTGCGCCAAGCCGTCGGCAAGCACGCGCCACCCACCGCCGCCAGTCTCGACAGCCAGACCGTGCGCGCCAGCGCCCACGGCGGCCCCGTCGGCTACGATGCCGCCAAGAAAACCAAGGGCCGCAAGCGTTTCCTGCTCGTGGACACGTTGGGCTTGCTGCTGGGCGTCACGCTCGAACCCGCCGACTGCCCCGAACGCCAAGGGGCGCGCACCTTGCTGGCCGGCGCCTTGGCCGACTATCCCCAACTGCTCAAACTCTGTGTGGACGGCGGCTTCAACGGACCGGAGTTCGCCGCCTGGGTGCGGACACAACACCCCAAACTCGTGGTGGAAGTCGTCAAACGTCTGGCCGAAGTGCCCGGCTTTCACTTGTTGCCCAAACGCTGGGTGGTCGAACGCACCTTCGCCCGGCTGATGCACTGCCGCCGCCTGGTGCGCGATCACGAACAAACCGCCGCTTCCGCCGCCGGCTGGATTTACCTCGCCATGACCCGCCTCATGCTCCGCAAACTCCCATGAACATTGATCCATTTTGATTTTTCAGACCGGCTCTCGGGCGCACTAGCGCCGCCGTCCCCGGCTGCGGGTTGCGCAGCGTCTCGCTGCCTGGCCCCATGGCGGGCATGGATTCATGTGGCGGGACGCCGCGCAAACCTGCGGGCATGGACGCCCGTGCCACGTTTCTGCCGGACGATGACAAGGACGGTGTCAAGCTGCCCCCGCAAAAACCCGCCACAAAATATAGTTCCCGCTCCACGCCCGGTTCTGCTATGCTGGTCAAAGTCGTTTAGACATTTTACATGACACCCACACTTTTTACCGAACTGGGCCTCTCCCCCGAACTGCTCAAGGCCATTGACAAACTTGGCTTCGAGAAGGCGTCGCCCATCCAGGCGGCGGCCATTCCCGTGCTGATGACCGGCAAGGACATCGTCGGCCAGTCCATGACCGGCTCCGGCAAGACCGCCGCGTTCGGCGTGCCCGCCGTAGAAAAAGTGGATCCGAACCAGCGCGCGGTGCAGGTGCTCATCCTCTGCCCCACGCGCGAACTTGCAGTGCAGGTTTCGGAGGAAATCCACAAGCTCGCGTTTTTCAAGCGCGGCATCAGTTGTCTGCCCATTTACGGCGGCCAGTCCTACGAACGCCAGTTTTACGGCCTCAAGCAAGGGGCGCAAATCGTCATCGGCACGCCCGGCCGCGTGATGGACCACATGCGGCGCGGCACGCTGCGGCTCAGCACGGTGAAGATGGTCATTCTTGATGAAGCCGACGTGATGCTCAACATGGGTTTCCGCGACGACATCGAAACCATCCTGAAAGACGCGCCAAAGGAACGGCAGACGGTTTTCTTTTCCGCCACCATGCCCAAGCCGATCCGCGACCTGATCGAAAAATACGCGCACGAGCCGCAGAGCGTGAGGATCGAGCAGAAAGCGATGACGGTGCCGACGGTGGAGCAGGTGTATTACGAGGTGGACCGCCGCTACAAGATGGAACTGCTCACGCGGCTGATTGACCTCTACGACATGAAGCTGGGCATCATTTTCTGCAACACCAAGCGCATGGTGGACGACCTGGTGGAGCACCTCGAAGCCGCCGGCTACCAAGCCGACCGCCTGCACGGCGACATGACCCAGAACATGCGCGACCGGGTGATGAACAAGTTCCGCAAGTCCGGCCTGGAATTTCTGGTGGCCACCGACGTCGCGGCGCGCGGCATTGACGTGGACGACGTGGAAGTGGTGTTCAACTACGATTTGCCTTACGACGCCGAGGATTACGTTCACCGGATTGGCCGCACCGGCCGCGCCGGGCGCAGCGGCAAGGCGATTTCACTGGTGCCATATCGCGAGCTGTTTCAGATCCGCAACATCGAACGTTTCACCAACATGCGCATCCAGCGCGGACGGGTTCCGACCGAGAACGAAGTGGCCGAGGCGCGCGAAAATGTTTTCACCGACAAGCTACGCGCCCTGCTGACCAGCGGCGAATTTACCAAGCATGACCGCCTCGTCGAGCGGCTGGCGGAGGAGGGTTTTGCCTCCAACGACATCGCGTCGGCGCTGATCCATCTGTTGCAGAGCGGCGACGCCGCCAAACCCGCGCCGAAGACCGAGGAATACGACCGCCCCCAACGCGAGGAACGTCCCTCCTTCCGCGACGAGCGGCCCGGCCGTTACGGCGACCGGGGCGGTTACCGCGACGACCGGCGGCCGCGTTTTGGGGACCGCCGCGAGGAACATCCCCGCCGGTTCGAAGATCGTCCCCCGCGCAGCGAAGCCGGTTTTGCCGACCCGAAGAAGTCTAAAACCGCGCCGTGGAAAACCGCTGCCGCGCCGGTTCCGCGAACACCGAAAGTGGTCATTCCACCGCCGGGCTACAAACCGGCGCCCGCCAAGCCGGACATGGCGGCCGAACCCGCCGCCCAGGCTCCGTCCGAGGTGAAGACCGAAGCGGTAAAAACCTATTCCGACCAAGAGATTCTCGCCTCGGTAAAAACTCCGGAGCCGAAACCGGAGTCGAAATTATTCCTCAAGCCAAAGCCTGCGGCCGCCGCCGCGGCCAAGAACAAGGAAAGCCGCGCCACACCCGCCGGCCAGACACGGCTGTGGATGAGTCTCGGCCAAGAACAAGGCGTCGTGCCGATTGATTTTGTAAATTCGGTCGCCGGAGAGACGGGGCTGCCGGGCAAGGTGGTCGGCAAAGTGGACGTGCGCGAACGGCATTCGTTTGTGGATGTGGCCAGCGAACATGCCAACAGCATCATCGCCAAGTTGAACCGCTCGGAAATCAAGGGCCAGAAAGTCAAAGTGAAGGTTGCCTGATGAACGACCATGCCCCGGCGGAATCGTTCGCGGTCACACTGACCGTGGAGCGGCTGTTTCCGTTCGTGCTCAAAACCAGGACGCTGATCGTGGGGCGTGATTCACTGCGCGCGAACCGGGGAAGGCTGCATTTTGTGCTGATCACCGATGACATCGCGGAGGCCAGCCGGGCGGAAGTTTTGAGGGATTTCACCCACTATCCCGTGGTGCAGCATTTCACGTCGGCAGATTTGGAAAAATTCTTTGGAACATCCGTCAAGGGCGCCAGGGCCGTCGGTTTCGCCAAGTCCGGCCTCGCGCAGTCCATTTACGCCGAACTAAAATCTTATCGTCTCAACAAGCCCGAGGTGAAACCGACGCCGCCCAAGCCGGCTCCCGCCATTGCCACAGCAACTAAAGCCAGGCAAGATTTTGACGCCAGAAAATAGTTTCAAAAATGATTTGACATTTTCATCTGCATCATTTCAAGTCAGTTCCGCCCTCCATGAGGAAATTGGCGACATCGGTGAATGTCTGTGGTAAAAACCGCGCAACCGCGCAACCGCGCAACCGCGCAACCGCGCAATAGTGCAGGGAACCCCATTTCCACGGCCGACACATTTTACTGCATCGGCACAGCCAGCTTCCACACGCCAGTTTTCTCCAACCGCACGGTTGGATTTTTTTTGCCCACGGCTGAATCATCCATCCACGCGGTTGACTCATTTACCGGCATGGCTGACGCCGCCAGCCGCACGGTGGGTTCCGCCAGCCAGACGGCTGACTTGGTTATTGGCACGGCTGGCTCAAGCAATCGCATGGCCGAAGCTTCCAACCGTATGGGTGGCTAATTTAGCCATACGGCTGGACGGATTATCCGTATGGCTGGCTCGCCCAGCCGCACGGCTGGACGAACCAACCGCACCAATAAATCATTTATCCGCAAGGCTGAACCATTCAGCCGCACCGGTAAATCCTCCAGCCGCACGGTTTTTTGCCAAAAACACGCCAAAACTGGCAAAAATCGCCTCTTTTCCCCGTCCAGCCACGCCAACTAGTCAAAAAGAGACAGCTTCCATCTTTTCGCGTATTTTGAGTATTTCGCGGTTCAACCCTGTTTTCCCTCTGCTAACTCCTAAAACTTATGGCTAAATCCGACTCCTATGAGGGTCTTTGAGTCAAGCACGGTTTTATTTATTTTTTGGCAGGGTGTGACCGCGCGGAGCGCAGCGGATGCGAAGCGCCGTCGCGCGCGGCAGCGGTGCGACTTTTGTGCCGCCCTCGG
>JAJXXI010000064.1 GCA_021781185.1 bacterium | reverse complement strand
TTGCCCGCTGGATTGAAGGCAAACGCTTAACCTACCGCCAAGTCTCCCAACCTTTATGCGTTTGTTAAGTATACAAGCCCAGGGTATTGGTGTAACCACAACTGGTGACATGCCAGCCGGGCGCAGTCTGTTAAACTGTTGACGTTGGAAGTAGTGAGCCAACGATTAATTTAAGTGTGTTGTTCTTGATGAGGCCGGAGTAGTGTCCGGCCTCATCTTTTTTTATGGGTCTTCATGATTCGCGCAGAATCTAAAAATCCTCCATTTCCTAGTCGTCGTATGCCGGGAAATTTGCTAGGTTGACCGCAATGATACTGACAACTGACGAACTGCATAGTCTGGTTGAACTGATTCATCAATCGCCACACATGCTTCTGGGGATGCATTCATTGGGCGGCCAGTCCGGCATTGTGGCCCGGGCGTTTTTGCCGGACGCCTCCCGCGTAGAAGTCCGGCCGGTGCATGAAAAATCCAAGCCGGCTTTTGTGCTCGAACGCGTTCCGAATACGGATATTTTTGAAGGCGTCACCAAGGATGCTACCGCCGTTTACGCCTACGAACTGGTGATCACGACCAAATTCGGCCAGACACGCCGCACGCGCGATGCGTATTCGTTTTTGCCAACCTTGGGTGAGGCGGACTTGTTTCTCTTCGGCAAAGGTGACGAGCGCAAAATCTATGAAAAGCTTGGCGCGCAGCTCCGCACCATTGATGGCGTTCACGGCACGAGCTTTGCCGTCTGGGCACCGAACGCACAGCGCGTCAGCGTGGTCGGCGATTTCAACGGCTGGGACGGACGGTTTCATTCGATGCGGCTGCTGGGCGCGTCCGGCGTCTGGGAAATCTTCATCCCTGGCGTGGAGCAGGGCGCGCATTACAAGTTTGAGATTCGCGACGCCCATGGGCACATCAAGCTGAACACCGACCCGGTTGGTTTCTTTTTTGAAGTCGCGCCCAAACAGGCGGCGATCGTCTGGGACAGCAAACATTTCAAGTGGACGGATGGTGCCTGGCTCAAGCAGCGGCGCGAACGCGATGCGCTGCGTTCGCCCATGAGCGTCTATGAAGTCCACGTCGGCTCGTGGCAGAAAAAAAACGCGACCGAATCCTGGAGCTACCGCGAACTGGCGAAGCCGCTCGTCGAATATGTCCGGCACATGGGCTTCACGCATGTTGAATTCATGCCGGTGGCGGAGCACGCCTTTTATCCATCGTGGGGCTATCAGGTCACCGGCTTTTACGCCCCCACCAGCCGCTTCGGCACGCCGGACGATTTTCAATTTCTCGTCAACGCATTGCACGAGGCTGGCATCGGCGTGATCGTGGACTGGGTGCCCGCGCATTTTCCGCGCGACACCTGGGCGTTGGCAAAATTTGACGGCACTGCGCTTTTTGAGCATGAAGATCCGCGCAAGGGCGCGCATCAGGATTGGGGGACGCTGATTTTTAATTTTGGCCGGAACGAGGTGAGCAATTTCCTCGTCGCCAATGCGCTGTTTTGGTGCGACCGGTTTCACATAGACGGCCTGCGCGTGGATGCCGTCGCTTCCATGCTTTACCTGGATTACTCGCGCAAGGCTGGCGAATGGGTTCCGAACCAGTTTGGCGGGCGTGAAAATCTTGAAGCCATCGAGTTTCTCAAAAAGTTCAACCACGTCACGCAGACTGAATTTCCCGGTGTGATGACGATTGCCGAGGAATCCACCGCCTGGCCGCAGGTGACGCGGCCGCCTTACATCGGCGGGCTGGGTTTTTCCTTCAAGTGGAACATGGGTTGGATGCACGACACGCTTGGCTATTTCAAGCGCGAGCCGGTGCATCGCAAATATCACCAGAACGATCTCACGTTTGCGATGCTGTATCATCACAACGAAAACTTTGTGTTGCCGCTGTCGCACGATGAAGTGGTTCACGGCAAGCGTTCCTTGCTGGGGCGGATGCCGGGTGACGACTGGCAGAAATTCGCCAACCTCCGCACGTTGCTGGGCTATCAATGGTTTTTTCCCGGAAAGAAGCTGCTCTTCATGGGCGGCGAATTTGGCCAGGGCAGGGAATGGAATGAAAATGCGCAACTCGACTGGGATTTGCTGAACAACGGCCCGTTTCATCGCGGCCTGCAACAGTTCGTGGCGGATTTGAACCGGCTTTATGTCGGTTCACCGGGGCTGTGGCGGGCGGATTACGATCACGCCGGCTTCAGTTGGATAGATTGCACCGACCGGGAAAACAGCGTGCTTTCCTTCCTGCGCCAGACGGCGGATGGAAAAAATTCCACTGTCGTCATCCTCAACCTTACGCCCGTGCCGCGGCCGAACTATCGTCTCGGCGTTCCGCGTGGCGGCGAATGGAAGGAAGTCTTGAACAGCGATGCCGGCATTTACGCGGGCAGCAATACGGGCAATTGTGGAGGAGTCACCACCCAGGACGTGCCCTCCCACGGTCATCAGCAGTCGGCGGAATTCTTTCTGCCACCGTTGAGCGTGGTGGTTTTTCAGGCGGGATGAAAATTATTTCATGGAACGTCAACGGCCTGCGCGCCGTGCTGAAGAAGAATTTTCTGGAGTTTCTCGCTGCGGAGCAGCCCGACGTGCTGTGCCTGCAGGAAACCAAATGCACGCCTGACCAGGTGGAGCAGCTCTGGCCCGCCGCTTACACCGCGTTTTGGAACTCCGCAGAAAAGAAAGGCTATTCTGGCACGGCCATCTTCACCCGGACCCGGCCGCTGACCGTCACCCCGCATATTGACATCAGCGAGCATGACCGCGAAGGGCGGGTGCTGGCCGCCGAGTATGAAAGTTTTTTCCTCGTGAACGTTTATGTGCCGAACTCCAAGCGCGAATTGGAACGGCTCCCTTATCGGCAGCGTTGGGATGCGGATTTTCTTGCCTATCTGAAAAATCTGGAGCGGCAAAAGCCGGTGGTTTTCTGCGGCGATCTCAACGTGGCGCACACCGAAATAGACCTGGCCAATCCCAAGGCCAATGTGCGGAATCACGGTTTTACCATTGAGGAGCGCAACGGTTTCACCGCCTTTGTGAACGCCGGGTTTGTGGACACATTCCGCGAATTCGAGCCGGGCGGGGGGCATTACACCTGGTGGAGCCAGATGAGTGACGCTCGTTCCCGGAATATTGGTTGGCGGTTGGATTATTTTCTGATCTCGCAATCCCTGCGTCCGCGCCTGAAAAAAGCTTTCATTCGCCCCGAGGTTTTGGGCAGTGACCATTGCCCGGTGGGGATTGAGGTTGTATAACGGGCAGGGAGTGCCGCTGCGCCGCCTGCACCAACCTCACCTCGTTCCAACGTCGCGACGGTTCAGCCACTGCTCGCCCAGTTCGCTCAAGGTTTTCGCCTTGAGGATGCGCTCGGCGAGCGGGAACACGACCCGTTCTTCCTTGTCGAAATGTTTGCGGGAGGCGGCGATGGCGTTGAGCAGCGTTTTTTTGGCGTCCTTGAGTGTCCGCGCTGTTTGCACGGCAGCCAGCACGGCTTCGATATGCTCATGTTCGTCATGAAACGTCTTCTGCTGGCCCATCTGGTCGAAGTAAGGTTCCAATGGCTCCATGAACAGGTCGTCCTCGGTTTTGGAATGCGGCGCATGGACCTTGTCCACGACGGCGGCCAGCGCCTTCACCTCGGCCAGCGTCTTGAGCGTGGGAACGGTGGATTCGATATGGTCGAACAAGTTGTGGAACACCGCGTGTTCCGCCCGCAGGACGTCGGTGATTTTCATGGGAATAAAGTCGTTGAATTCGCTGCGAATTACAATCCGTTGTCCAATGATTTTGCACCAACCCGATATTGGCAATGTCTCGGCTTGAGGGGGTGGGCTGGGAACCCCCAATGAATGTTCTGCATGAAATGCACGGTTCACTGATCCGTGAAACGCGGGCTTGCATCCAGTTATGCCGTTGTAATTCATCCGCATTTTGTAATAAATCTTGCGTGCTCAATTTCAAAAATTCACTCGTCGCCATTTTATCATTCGGCTTCATCGTGACAGCGCAAGCTGCGGTGTATCCCGCGTTGCCGGTGATCCCGCCCGGCCTGTTCAACGTCACCGCCTACGCTGCCGTCGGGGATGATGTGACGACGAACACTGCGGCGATCCAATCCGCGATCCATGCCGCCAGTGCGGCGGGCGGTGGCACGGTGCTGATTCCTGCCGGGACGTTTCTGAGCGGCCCGATTCAATTGGACAGCCGGATCAATCTCCATCTGGATCACGGCGCGATTCTGCGGATGTTGCCGCTCGATAAATATCCCGGCGGCACAACCGATCCCGCCAATTTTATCAGCGGCTCGAAACTGCAAGATGTCGCCATCACTGGTGCCGGCATGATTGACGGTCAGGGCATTCCTTGGTGGCCTTATGCCCGCGAACGGGGCGCGCGCCGTCCGCGAATGATTGCGCTCGCCGCCTGCGACCGCATCTTGATTGAAGGCGTCACGCTCTCCAACTCGCCGATGTTCCACATTGCCATCCAGAGCCATTCGGAAAATATCACCGTGCGCGGCGTGACCATCCGCGCCAATCCTTCCACCGATCCCGTGCATCCCGGGCACAACACCGACGCCTGCGACGTGAGCGGGAAACATGTTCTCGTGCAGGACTGCAATGTCAGCGTGGGCGACGAC
>JAJXXI010000246.1 GCA_021781185.1 bacterium | reverse complement strand
AAATTGAAGAAAAACAGATACGCCGCCACAAAGTGAACAAACCGCACCTTGCCAAACCAGTAGGAATACGAGGCTTCCGAGACGTGCCGCAACGTGTCTGGTGCGCCAATCATGTAGCCCGTGGCGCACAGCACGAGGATGCAGAGCGCGTTGAGCCAGTGATAAAAGCGGACGGGTAATTCCCAAACATACACGCGGCCAAGGGTTGCTTTTTGCATGGGGCCTCCTATCCGCCAATGGTGACGCGGTTGAGTGTGCGGCCCTGCGGATCATACAGATGCACGGCGCAGGCCAGGCACGGGTCAAAAGAATGAATGGTGCGGATGATTTCCAGCGGCTTGTCCGGATCGGCCACCGGCGTGCCGAGGAGCGATGACTCATAGGCGGAACGTTGCCCTTGGCTGTCACGCGGCGAGGCATTCCAGGTTGAGGGAACCACGAGTTGGTAGTTCGCGATTTTTTCGTTTTCGATCACAATCCAGTGCGCCAGCGCGCCGCGCGGCGCTTCGCTCATGCCGATGCCCTTGGCCGACGATGGCCACGTGGCGGGATCCCATTTCTCGCCGTTGAAGGTGCGGGAATCGCCGTTTTTGATGTTGGTCAGCAGGTCGCTGAAAAATTCCTGCGCCCACTGGGCGACGAGATAGGTTTCGATGCCGCGCGCCGCTGTGCGGCCCAGCGTGGAGAAGAGCACGGCCACCGGCACATCGAGTTTTTTCAACACCATGTCCACGGCCTCCTTGATGTCGGCGCGGCCGGAACCGTAGCCCACCAACATGCGCGCCAGCGGGCCGACTTCCATGGCGTGATTGTTCCAGCGCGGCGTTTTGAGCCAGGAATATTTTCCGTCCACGTTGAGCTGGTTGTAAGGAGGTTGCGGGCCGGTGTAGTTGAATTTGGTTTCGCCATCCCACGGGTTGCGGCCGGCTTCATCGCCGTCAGAGTATTGATACCAGGAATGCGAGATGAACTCTTTCACTTGCTGCGGATCGTGCGCGTCCACCGGGTGAATCCTGGTCAAGTCGCGGTCCAAAATCGCGCCGCGCGGGAACTTGAATTTACCCGGATCACCAAAGCCGTTGGTCGGCAGATCGCCGTAGCAGAGGTAATTTTTCAGGCCGCCGCCGATGCTGGCCCAGTTCTTGTAAAACGAGGCGATGGCCAGCAGATCGGGAATGTAAACCTGCTCCACGAAAGACCTCGCATCCGCGAGGAGTTTGCCGACGTAGGCGAGGCGTTCGGCGTTGATGGCGTTGGCCTGGTTGATGTCCAGTGAGCATGGCACGCCGCCGACGAGATAATTTGGATGCGGATTTTTGCCGCCGAAAATGGTGTGGACCTTGACGATTTCCTTCTGCCAGTCCAGCGCCTCAATGTAATGCGCAACCGCCAGCAGGTTGGCCTCGGCCGGCAGTTGCATGGCCGGATGCCCCCAATAACCGTTCGCAAAAATGCCGAGCTGCCCGCTCGCCACAAACTTGGCAATGCGCTTTTGCACGTCGGAAAAATAGCCGACGGAACTTTTCGGCCAGTCGGAAATGCTTTGGGCCAGCGCGGACGTTTTCTCCGGATCGGCCTTGAGTGCGCTCACCACATCCACCCAGTCCAGCGCGTGCAGATGATAAAAATGCACGACGTGATCCTGCATGTATTGCGCACAAAACATCAGGTTGCGAATCAGCTCCGCATCGGGCGGAATGACGATGCCGAGCGCATCCTCGACGCTGCGCACGGAAGCAAGGGCGTGAACGGTGGTGCAGACGCCGCAGGTCCGTTCGGCAAACGCCCAGGCGTCGCGCGGATCGCGTCCGCGGAGAATAATTTCCAGCCCACGCACCATCGTGCCGGAGCTGAAGGCCTCGGTGACGAAACCGTCCTTCACTTCCACCTCCACGCGGAGATGGCCTTCGATGCGGGTGACCGGATCAATGACAATTCGTTTGGCAGCCATAAATTTTTCCTGATTTATTTGATTTCGCATCCGCCTTGTTCAGCGCGGCAGTCTTTGACGTCTTCGCTGGCCGCCATTTCTTCCTTGATCAATTTGCGTTTGCGAATGTTCGTCGAAATGGCGTGCGCCGCGATGCCGGCGACCGTCGCCGCGCCAAGGCCGAGGCCGACCTTGTCCGCCGTGCTCTCGATGCCGAAGCCGGGGAACGAGGGCAGATGCCGGTAGAACGGGCCGTTGTCCCAGAAATTTGCCTCGCTGCAGCCGATGCAGCCGTGGCCGGACTGGATCGGAAAGCTGACGCCGCCATTCCAGCGCATGACGCCGCACGCGTTGTAAGTCACCGGCCCGCGACAGCCCATTTTGTAGAGGCAGAAACCGCGCTTGGCGTTTTCATCGTCAAAGGACTCGACAAACAAGCCGGCGTCGTAATTGGGCCGGCGATAGCAGGTGTCATGGACGCGCCGTGAATAAAACGCCATCGGTCGCCCCTGGCTGTCGAGTTGCGGAATCCGGTCAAACGTCAACAGGTGAACAATGGTGCCGGTCATCACTTCGGCAATCGGCGGGCAGCCCGGAACTTTCATGATGGGCAGCCCGGAAATCAATTCGTGAATCGGCGTGGCCTGGGTCGGATTTGGCTTGGCGGCCTGCACGCAGCCGTTGCTCGCGCAACTGCCCCAGCAGATGAGCGCCTTGGCCCCGGCCGCCGCTTCCTTGACGATGTCCAGCGCGGTGCGCCCGCCAATGCAGCAATAAACCCCGCCGTCGGCCGTGGGCACCGAGCCCTCGACGAGCATCAGATATTCACCCTTATATTTGGTCATCGTTTCGTGGAGCGCCTCTTCGGCCTGATGACCGGCGGCGGCCATGAGGGTCTCGGTGTAATCCAGGGAAATCTTGTCGAGAATCAGATCCGCCACCAGCGGGTGCGAGGACCGGATGAACGATTCCGAGCAGCAGGTGCATTCCTGAAAATGGAACCACAGCACGGGCAGGCGCGGTTTGGTTTCGAGGGCCTTGGTCACTTGCGCGACGGCACTGACGGGCAGGCCGAGCATGGCGGTCATCCAGGCGCAGGCCGTCAAAAAGTCGCGGCGCGAAACGCCTTTGGACTGGGCATGCTCCCACACGGTCGGTCGGGATTGGGCAGGCATAAGAAAAGTTTGGTTGGGGTATTTGTTCGTTGAATCTGTGGCGACTTTCCTCCTCTGCACGGAATAAAACCAAACCTATTTAGTGATTTAACTGACAATTATTGCAGCGAGAGGATCACGACCGGTTTTATTTGCCGGGTGACGCCTTGATTGACCGGCCTGATGAGGTTGCCGGATTTTGTAATCCGAATTCTGGTTGTGAGTCGCCGATCAGCAGGTGGTTTCGTTGATATCAACGGCAAGCCAAGCCACGGTGACTCAATCACCATGCGGTGTTCTCGTGTTGCGGAACGCTTCGCATCGGCGGCGTTGGGAGAAAATCAAAGTCGCGGAATTGGCCGCCGGGTCATTTCGAAAGTTTTTGGACCGGCCGGCTGGGGCCGTCTCCCGCGTCAATATCCGGTGAGGCGGTGCGGACCCGTCGGTATTCGAGCTTGCCGGCGTTTTCCGGCAATTTCGGACCGGTGTAAAGAACGGCGAGTTCCGCCAGCGCGGCGGTTTTATCCGTGCCAAACCCGGAAAGCGCCGTGAGCCTGAGCTGCTTGGCGGTGACCGGATGCACGAAGGGAATGGTCTGGGGATCGAACGTGGAAGCCAGTTGCCCGTGAGCAACCAGCTCCCAATTGGTTCCGTCCTCGCTGGCGGCAATCGTGTAGTCGCGGATGTCGCCCTGATGCTCGCGCTGGTTTTGGCGCGGCATCAGAATGAGACCGTTCATCGCCACGGAGCGGGGAAAGGAAACGAGAATTTCGTGCGGCGGTTTCGGGCCGTGGCCGCGCGCATCGGCGCTGCTCCAGAACGTGTTCGGGTCGCCGTCGAGGATGGCGTTGGCCGGCTGACCGTCGGCAATGGCCTTCGCGCGGAGCTTGCGCATGACGAGGTTGTCGAAAAACAGGCCATCCAGGTCGGCAATCGAAACTTCGGTTTGGGGCTGAAATTTGTCGGCAGACTTTTCGGCCAACCTGGGAGCAAATGGTTCCGGGTCCGATTGTTTCACGGGTGGCAATTGATCATCTGCCATGTAGTCCAGCAGTGAACGTCGCAGTTGCTGTGCGACTGGACTGGGATTATTCAAGTCAATCGAGCAGACCATTAATTTGCCGCGACCGACTTTGGCCTCGAAAATCACGCCGAGTTTGTAGTTGCGGTTCCAGTCATCAATCGCGGAGACGATGGGCTTCAACCTGCGGGGCAGATGATCGAGATTGATGGCGCGGGCGTTGCGCACGAGTTCGGTCCACTGCCAGTCGCAGTTCGGTTCGGTCGGGAATTCGGCGAGGGCCGGGGAGTTGGTATCACACCAGAGGCCGAGCATCCGGCTCCACGTCGGGCCCATCAGCGCATTCCAGAAAATCGGCACGCGCGCCAGCGGCGGACTCCACCAGCTCAAATCCGCGAGCCGGGGCGTGAACAAAACCCGGCCGCCTTCCGAGAGCTTCTTCTTTGCGTCCGTCCATGAGCTGGTCAGGAAAACGTTCGTCGGAACGGCATCCGCGATGTGTGCGGGATAGAGCCAGAAATTCCATTCGTTGGAGATGGTCGTGCCCTGAACG
>JAJXXI010000280.1 GCA_021781185.1 bacterium | reverse complement strand
AGCCATTCAACGCATAACTCCCTTGGTAATTTGTGTTGTTCTGCGTCCATTTCCACATCTGATCCGCCGTGCCATATTGATTGCCGCCACCAAAAACTGGTTGACTCGACGGATTGTTGGCTACAGGGCAGGACCTGATCGCGTCCGATCGGCCAGTGTAATCCAAAAGGATTCCCATCCAAAGAGTGGAACCGGGCACGCTATAATACTGAAACATAGCCCCGAAATCGCCCACATACATTGTCTGCGCGAGACCAAGTTGTTTTAGGTTGCTAACGCAGGCTATATTCTTGGCCTTTAACTTTGCCGCCGAGAGAGCCGGCAGGAGCATCGCTGCCAAAATGGCGATAATGGCAATCACCACCAGCAGTTCGATCAAGGTAAACCCGCACGGCCCGGCTGTGCCGGTTCGATGCCTGCGCCCAGCCGGTGTGAGGTGAGAATGATGGAGCTTCATCGCTTTTTTAAAGGTTTCCATTTGGTATGTCTATTGAAGGGAGACGTGGAGCTTGTCCGCGCCCCCCGATGGTGGTTTACTGGCTGCTCACTGGGCCAACCGGAAGAATTGATTTCCAGCGGCAGATGGAATCACATAGGGACTCGAGGCCGCTGGCAAATTTGTCCACGCCGCTCCGACCAGCGATGAGGACACCTGCAATGTTCCTGGCTGATTCCAAACGATCGCGGACTGCCTGTTTGGCAACGCAGCAATGGCCAGCTTGCCCAATGGCAGCGGAGCCAACGACAACGGGGGGGTGTCATTATAGGTAACGACACCGCCGTTCACGGGCACCTGGTTTATGACATTGAAAGAGGTGTCCATGCCTTGAAAGATAAAGTTGACCACATTCGTCGTGAAGACGGGCGTGCCGTCTGACGCAAAAGTGGCCGCCTTGGACATGCTGAATTCAAAGTTGGTTCCCGGTGCGGCCGGCAGGCACAAAAAGTTTAAACCGTTGATGCCGCCCTCATTGAACCCGCCGTTTTTTTCCTGATAGCCATAACCACTTTGAATCAACATTTCGGAACCCAACGCCCCGGGGCCATAGCCGGTGCCGACATTGTTATCGGTGTCAAAAAACATGTTCACATAGGCGGGAAACTGTCCGGAACCCGGATCAATATCCGTCCACAAGGTGACGCGGAAATAATAATAATTGGCATCATCATACATGTAGATGTCCTTGAAATCGGCGGCACCCGTGTTGCCGCTGGGTGCGGCGGAGCTGTAAACGGGAGTCACGCCTGCCCAGTCGTCGAAGGTGCCGTCAATCGTGATGACGCGGGCAAATTGTCCACTCATCTGCGCCACATTTCCGAACAAGTCCGCCACACCGTTTACCGTCAGCGTATAGACGGTTCCCAAATCCAAGGCGACCCCGGTGGTCAGGGTCACCTGCGCTGGGTTGCCCGAACTTTGAACTGCCGACAGCACGTTGACGCCGCCGCTGACGGCGTATTTGGAGGCATCCTCAGAAGTAACGGTATCCACCGGCTCTGAAAAGGTGACGACGATTTGGTTGGCCCCCGCAGCGATAGTCTTCAGTTTGGGCGGAAGCGTATCCGCCAAAACGGTCAGATTGACCTGCACGCTATTGGTGGTGGAAGCCGGGTTGCTGGCCGTCACCTGATATACACCCGCGTTGGTCGAGTAGCAGGCAGGAATAATATAATCGGCATTCGTCGCGCCGGAAACCGGGTTGCCCCCCAAAAACCACTGATATTGAATCGCCGGAGTCCCCGAAACTGCGATGCTCAAGGTTGCGGACTGGCCTTCCGATACAATTTGACTCACCGGTTGGGTGACAATGCTGACTGGGGTATTGCTCACGGTCAGCAACGCCGCCCGGGTGATGACGGCGGATGAATATGTATTGCTGACCTGTAAAGAATACGTTCCGGCATTGTTGGTCAGCACCAAGGGAATCGTATAAGTCGCGCCGTTTGCGCCGGGAATGGCGTTGGTGCCGTTGAAATACCATTGATACGACAACGGGCCGCTGCCAATGACGTCCGTGACAAAGGTCACCGGGCTTCCGGCAAATACCGCATGATCGGCGGGCAGATTAGTGCTCACCACCAGCACCGGATAATCAAGCGAGGCAGTCAACGACAAGCCAAACACCATGTCAGCGCTGCTGACCGGAGCTTGATGGGTTTCAACCTCCAAAATGTTGTCGCCGTATTGCAAGCTTGCCCCATCAAGCCCAAAAATATCGGGATGGCCGACCGGGAAATTCGTGGCGGACGCTGCGGTGGCATAGGTGATCGTGCCGTCGGGCATCCGCACCCGGCGGATTTCATTGCCGTTCAGATAATAAACCGCACCATCGCTCAGGTAATTGGTGATTACGAAGGCGACATTGGCCGTGTCATTGGTATAGTTGAAATGAGTCCGGAAATAATAGGTGCTCGGGCCGCTGGCGAGCGCGGTATTGATCGCGGGATACGATCCGGGCGAAGGTGTGTAGCCAAACAAACCGTTGCCCGCCGCCCAGCCGGCACCTGTATCGTCATAAGCCTGCCCAAGCCAGTTCGTGTTGAGACCAACCCCCGCCGTGTTTGCGTGCCAGGAATTGGCGAGGCTGATCAGCCCCGTGTTGGCAGAAAGCGCCGTCGGCTGGGTGGCAAGCGTATAGACAAAGCCGCCGGAAGGCGGCGCAAATTCAACATTCGCATAGCTGGTATCGTCACCTTCCAGCAGGATGGCGACGGTATTGCTGGCAAACACAAGACTGCCATCGGTTGCAAAAGTGGCCCCGAGTGAAATGGCTATTTCGTAATCCGTGCTGTCCGGCGACCCGGCAATGTTCCAACCCAGATTATTGATGCCACCTTCGGTGAAGCCACCATTTGTTTCCTGATAACCGTTGCCCTGTTGGATGAGCATGGAAGAACCGATGCCGCCGACCGGGAAACCTGTTCCCGGGTTGTTATCGGCATCAATGAAGATGTTGTCGTAGGAATTTTGAAACGCGGCGCGTGGCGAATAGAGGGTAAAGCGGATGTAGAGATTGGTCTGATCGTTGGCGATATAGACATTCTCATATTGAATGGCATTGGTTGGCCCCACTGGTGCCGTGTAAGCCAAAGGCACACCGGCCCAGTCGCCGAACGAACCGTCAATAGTGATGTGTTTGAATGTGCCGGGAACATTCGTCTGGGCCAGAGCGTTGAAGCCGCAGATGCAAGCCAGCGCAATGACTGACAGAAGTTTTGTTGAGCAGATGGTTTTCATGATGTTTCCTTTAGAGATATGATTGATGCCGAATGATTTTTTTACATTTTGAGGAAAAGCGTGGGTTTAGAAATTATTCCGGACATGTCGCCACCGGCCGACAAAAAACAGCAGGCCCAGGCCGGCGAGGGCTACACTTGTTGGTTCGGGAACCGGGGCAAACGTGTAACTTAACGCCCCATAATTTGACCACGAAGGCAGCGAATCGCCGGTTCCTGAATCTGTTCCAAGCTGAACTTCAATAGTGCTGCTATCAAGCAGCGGAACACCGGCAAATGCTCCAGATACCCCGGTAACGCTCCGTGCGATTCTGAATTCAAAATCAGTTCCAGGAATTGCCGCAGCTCCATAGGCAACAGTCGCACCCGTCAGCGTTCCTTCGTTGAAACCGCCACCCGCCTCCTGATACGCCTGATCGCCAATGATCATCAGCGAGGAGCCAAAGTTGGGATTCCCAAAGGGCTGAAAGCCCGTGGTGGGATTATTGTCGTTATCGAGCCAGATGTATGTATTGCCCGGCGTAATTGCATCGGCTGGCTGCATGAGCGTAATACGGATGTAAAGGTAGTTGGCGTCATTGGCCAAATATACATTCTGGAAATCCACACCACTTGGATTATTCACACCATCCTCGTCCGTGTAGGCGGGCGCAATCCCCGCCCAGTCAGAAGTGTTACCGTCAATGGTTATCGTTTGAAACGTGCCAGCGCAGGCGGAGCCGACGACTCCACACATTACCACCGTCAGAATTGCACCGATTTTGAGAGTTTGAGTTGGAGTGGTTTTCATGATTTTAAGTTTATAAAAGGTGCGAGGCTTTCGGCGTAAACGAAAGGGGGGAGGTGAATCATCGCATTTCAGCGAACGGAAATCCGGCTCCCATTCGTCAGGCTTATTTTTTTCATCGTGGTTGCGCATCCAGTTGCGCGACCTTAAACCCGACGCCCACGCGCTGTCAACAATTATTTATCACATGATAAATATGGGTTGTGGCGCTTTCTAAGCAGAGTGGCCAGAATGAGTCTGTCAGGCTGGCCGGACCTCCATGCGGCCATTCGCCCGCACAGAGGAATCACGAACCACCAGCTTGGGTTTCAATTTCACCTTTTGGAGTTTCGCAGGAGAGTGCTTCATCCGTTGCATCAAAAACTGCCACGCTGTCTCACACATGGCGGCAACTGGTTGCACTAATGTTGTGATTTGACACTCGAGATATTCAGTGTCCTGAATCCCGTCGCACCCAACCAACACCACATCTTCCGGCACACGCAATTTGATGTCGCATAGCCCGCGATAGATGCCCATCGCCACGTCGTCTGAATGGCAAAAGATGGCGTCGGGCCGACCGTTGCTCCGGATGTAATCTTGGATCAATTGACGCGTGATCGTGCGCTGTTGATCTGTGAGCGGATAATAAATGAACTCTGGCTTCAA
>JAJXXI010000361.1 GCA_021781185.1 bacterium | reverse complement strand
GATGTGCCCGCCCAAAGCGAATTGCTGCGCCGCATTCTTCTGCCGTTGGACGACGACGATCACATGCCGCCGCAGGGAAAATCCCAATTGACGACCAACGAATTGGCTCTGTTGAAATGGTGGGTTGAGACAGGGACACCAGTCACCAATCTGGTCTCGGAACTCAATCCGCCGCCGGCGGTTCGGGCGATTCTCAACGCGCAAACCTCACCGAAATGATTGCGGTTTCGGCATTGAATTGCCGTCGGCGGTTCAGCAATATGCCGGAATGAATCGTCAAATTTTCGCTTTGCTGATCCCGCTGCTGCTCTGGGGCGGGGCGTCCAATCTCCTGGCGCAAGGGACGGCCTTCAGTTATCAGGGCCAACTGAATGTTGGCGGTGTGCCGGCCAATGGCAGCTACGACCTTCGCTTTGCCGTTTTTGACGCGGTCACGAATGGCGCTCAAATCAGCGTTTGGCTGACCAATGATGCCGTGGTGGTCAGCAACGGGCTTTTCACCACCACGCTCGGCTATGGCCCCGGGATTTTCAGCGGCACTAATTACTGGCTGGATATTGCCGTGCGGCCAGCGGGCAGCGGCAGTTTCACCTCACTGGTGCCGCGACAGCCCATTTTGCCCGTGCCGTATGCCATCTTTGCCAACACTGCAAGCAATGTGCTTGGCAATGTGCCCGCCGCGCAATTGTCCGGAACCCTGCCGGCCAGTCAGATCGCCGGAACCTCCGCCAGTCAGGTGAGTTTCATCAACAGCGCCAACACGTTTTACGGGACGTTCAACGGAAATGGTGCCGGCTTGACCAATCTGAACGGCTCGCAAATCACCAGCGGCACGGTGGCGGATGCCCGGCTGAGTGCGAATGTCGCCCTGCTAAACAACAATCAGACTTTCACCGGCAATAATCAGTTCAATGGCCAAAATAACTTTACCAATTGGGCCAATAATTTTACCGGCAATTTCTTCGGCAACGGACTGATCGGCTGGATTACCACCAACGGAACAGCGGTGCAGGCGGTGCGGGATCACGGTTACATGATGACGAGTTCAAGGATGGCAACGGTGACCTTGCCGCCGAATTCCGAATTGACAAACGGTGACATTGTGCGGATTTCCGGGGCTGGGGGCGGCGGCTGGTTGGTGGCGGAAAATTCCGGACAGGTCGTCACGGGAAACATGGCCAGCTATCGCAATTGCCACCTGCAAACCTTGACAACCTTGAATGATTGTTACGCAGTTGCGGCATCGGCAGATGGCAGTCGCATCTATGCCGTTGGCAATTTTAACGGGGTTAGGGTTTCGACCGATTTCGGGAATACCTGGAATCAGGATGGCCTGCTTTCTGCGTATCAAAATTCCATAGCGTGTTCGGCCGATGGGATGACGGTTTATATTGCCTCAAGCACCGGATCCCTCCAGAAATCAACTGATGGCGGGGTGACCTGGGCTTCGGTTTCCGGCAGTGCGGCGAATGTGGCCTGCTCGGCGGATGGCACTCAATATTTTCCGGGACAGATTGCCAGTTCTGGCAATGGCACCTATCTGTCAACCTGGACTGCAAGCTCAATTTATTATTCGACCAATGGGGGATCCAACTGGACGCTCATCACCAAGCCTTCGGGCAGTTTAAGCTGTGTGGCGGTGTCCAGTGATTGTTCGCGGTTGGTTGCCGGCATCAGCAACGGCTTCCTGTATGCTTCTGCCAATCTTGGCGCAAACTGGACGCCAATCACCACCACCAACAAGTATTGGACAGGTGCGTGGATGTCTGCTGATGGCAGCAAGATCATTGCTGCAGCCAAGACCGTTGGCGTGTTGGCTGGCGGCATTTACTCCTCAACGATCACCCCGCTTCCGAACACCATCAGCACCAATAGCACCATTGGCGGCGGCCAGGGAACCGCGGTGGAATTGCAATACATCGGCAACGGCCAGTTCATGCCGATCAGTTCATCGGGAACCATCTGGGCAAACTGAGGCCGGGACTGTCCAAGTCCGGCGGCAGGAAAGAGCGTTTCGCCTTATTTCTTTTTCGCCAGTTCCGTCTTGGTGACGGCCTGCAAGTCATCTAACTCCGGCTGGAGTTCCAGCTTGGTCTTCTTGTCCATCCGATCAATGAACAACAGGCCGTTCAGGTGATCCACCTCGTGTTGGACCGCGCGGGCCAGCAGGCCGCCGCAACGGAATTCGAGGGGCTTGCCCTTCGCGTCCAGCGCCTTCACCTCCACAAAGCCGGGCCGGGTGATCTCCGCGAAAATTTCCGGAAAGCTCAGGCAGCCTTCGCCGCCCGTCACCGGTTCGCCCGCCGGGGTGATGACGGGATTGATGAGCACCAGCGGCATGATGCTGGCCACATCCGCCGGCTGGCCATCCCGTTCGAGCGTGGACGGCCGGTCGGTCACGCCGCGCACATCTATCACCGTGAGCTGTTTCGCCATGCCCACCTGCTGGGCGGCGAGACCGACGCCGTGGTTTTCCTCCATCGTCTCAAACATGTCCGCGATGAGTTTTTTGATCTCCGGCGTGATGCTTTCGATGCGCGCGCCCTTTTGCCGGAGCGCAGGATGGCCGTATTTTACAATCGTGAGAACCATGGGAAATTCAATTAATCCGAGGAGATGTTGAGGATTTCGAGAACACGCTGCAATTCATCGTCGCTAAAAAAGGCAATTTCCACCGTGCCTCGGCCGTGGGTGTATTTCAAATGAACCTTGGTGCCGAACTTCTCGCGCATTCTTTCTTCCAGCCGTGCGATGTTGGCATCCACCGGGACGATCGCCGGTGCGTTGGCATTGAGGCTGGAGGGCTTCGGGCCGCGCGACTGCAATTTGGCGATCAATCCTTCCGTCTGGCGGACGTTCAAGCCCTCCTTGATCACCCGCTCGGCCGCGTGGCTCTGCTCGGTTTCGCCGGACAGGCCGAGAATGACCTTGGCGTGCCCGACCGAAAGCCGGCCTTCACGAACAAAACCTTGGACGGACAACGGCAGTTTCAGCAGGCGGGTCGCGTTTGCCACGGCGGTGCGGCTTTTGCCGACCTTGGTCGCGATTTCCTCCTGCGTAAGATTGAATTGTTCCGCGAGCTGCGCATAGCCGAGCGCCTCTTCAATGGCGTTCAGGTTTTCGCGTTGCAAATTTTCGATGAGCGCCAGCTCCAGCACCGCGCGGTCGTCAGCTTCGCGAACGATCACGGGCACTTCCGCCAGCTTCAACAACTGCGAGGCACGCCAGCGGCGTTCACCGGCGATGAGTTCAAAAAAGCCGTCCCGTTCGCGGACGATGAGCGGCTGGACGATGCCTTGTTCGCGGATGGAATCAGAAAGTTCCCTGAGCGCGTCGTCGGAAAAATTCTTGCGCGGCTGCAACGCAGACGGGCGGACCCGGTCCAGCGGCACGCGCCGCACCCGGTCGCCCGCATCGGGCAGGGGAACTGCGGGCATGACCGGAACCGCCAGCGCGGGAGCCGGAAGGGTGGTGGCGGGACTGCCAGCCAAAAGCGCGCCAAGGCCGCGTCCCAATGCAGGTTTCGACATAAGTGCAGAGTGTCGCAGCCACGCGTCAAAGTCAATTTCATCAGTCCGGCGAATTTGGGCTTTCGGGCCCGGTCTTTGAACCTAGACTGACGGGGTGAGCAAGCGTGAACGCATCATGGAACTGGCCCGGCAATTTGCCGCCGAAGGCGTGGACGCACGCTATATCGGATATTTTGTGTTGTTCAACCGGCAGCAATTTTACGAGGCCCACGATCTGCTGGAGGATTTATGGCTGCCAGACCGGCATGGCCCGAATGGCAGCTTCTACAAGGGACTCATCCAGTTGGCGGGCGCCTTTGTGCATCTTCAGAAAAACCGGCTGCGCCCGTCCGCAGCACTGTTCAAGCTGGCCCGCACGAATCTCGAAAAATATCCGCCCATGCATGAACGACTGTTCCTCGAAGCGGTATTGAAACTGATCGCCGGCTGGTTGCAGTTCCTGGAATCAACCCAATTCACGCAGAACCCGCTGGGAGTCCGCCCCGATCCGCAGATTCATTTAATTTTGGCAACGGCTTGATCCGTGATCGAGCCGTCTTCAGGGTGCGCCGCAGACGGGAATTATTTCGTGACGTAGTTGCCGCGAATCGTGGCTTTCACCTGCGGTGTCAGAGGGGGGAGGCGGCTGGAATCTTCAAAATTGGTGTCGAAGCCCCATCTGCGGGTCGGCACAGTGTAATAGGATCCATTCCATGGGCTGGTCGCATATTGGCTGGGGAACATCACCACGATGGATCCGTTGTAATAAACGGTGTGTCCGCTCCAGTTTTCCAGCAGCCGCAGGAAATTTTCCACGCCGCCGCTGTAAGTAGTGCCGTTGGATGGCACGATTCCCTCCAAGGTGGCGGCATTGATGGTGATGTCCGCCGTGTTGCGGCTGCTGACGCTGGTGCTGGACGTGTAGTTGTCATTCCAATAGGTTGAGAGAATGGTGATGGCATCGCCCAGCAATGCCGCCGGCCGAGTATAGGTGGTATCGCTGCCCGATTTCGAGAAATGGGAGCCATCGGTGGTGGTGTTGTAGTCGCCCTTCACATAAATGGGCAGCGGCGTGGAGACAGTCAGTCCTGCGGCCGGCAATTGTTGTCCGTCGGTCAAGCGGACCGCTGGCAGGGTGGTGCTGTTGTTGCCAACACTGCTGTAAA
>JAJXXI010000713.1 GCA_021781185.1 bacterium | reverse complement strand
TTGAGAGAAAAGAAGGACGGCGCTGAACGGCACTTCAGCCACACTGGGATCGTAATCGCATCCGAACCTACGATGGCAGTTCGGCACAAACACGGCACTTCTTACGACGGCACTGCGGCGCTTAACACTGAGGGCCAACCCCTGGGTCGCGCGGGAGATTTTTTGCATCGCGCCGAAACGCGTGTCTAACCCCGGCGGCTTGGTCTCGATCAAGCCATTGGCTTCTTCACTGTAACGCCAGGATTTCCGGGCGCAACTGGCCGACATTTTCCCCGGGCAGATGCCGGTCTTGCGAACCAGGCACCATGGCTTCCATTCCCACGTGGCCGTCGGCAAACGTCACGTTCGCCTTGTGCCCGTGGCGAAAATGTCCGTTGGGATAGTTGTTGAGGCTGGCGTAGTTGGTCTCCAAATCCAGGTAATACCATTCCTTCAGCTCCGCTTCAGGCTGGAGGAAATTATCCACGGATGCGGCGTCAGCGAATGCAGCGGTTTCGGATGGCCGACGGATGGCCGCAGTGCTGACGGGCGGCTGGGTGGGCGCGGTAAAGACATAACGGTTGCAGCCGTAGCTGAAGATCGTGTTGGTGCCCTTGGGGTGGAATCGCGGGTCGGTCGCCGCGTTCAGTGCCGGACAAAGCCGCACGTCATTGCCATGCAAATACGGATACAAAGCCCCTACCGAGAGGTTAAAGGCGCGCTGTCCGTCAAGACCGGCGGCGAGCCAGCCGAACCACCAGGTCTTGCCCTGGGGATTCGCAGCGGTCCACAGAGGAAAACCGTAGCCACGATTGTCGTCCCAATATAATTCGCCGGCGATTCCCAACTGGCGCAGATTGCTTATGCAATCTGCACGTTGAGCTGCCTGCCGGGCCCTGCCCAAAACAGGTAGCAGCATGGCGGACAGGATGGTGATGATGGCGATGACCACCAGCAGTTCGATCAAGGTAAAACCCCGTGCGCGGCGCGTGGGAGACGGTCCGGCGGAAGCCTTCTCCCGGTGAAATTTTTCCACGCAGGACCGGCAGATGCAGGCGCGGTTGCGGGCATGATCCGGCACGCGCGCCGAAAGTTCCGCAGGAATCTCCACCTCCACGCACCAGCACTTGCCTTTGTAGGCGGCGGGCGAACAGAGCTGGCACTCATTCGCACCACCGCACAAGGGGCATTCCGCCGGGTTGGAATATCCAGGGATCATGGGTGGTCGGCCCGGATGCGGTAAAACGCCTGGCCGGCAGGTGGTGCGGGATCGGCGATGAGCAGGCCCGTCCCGTTGCCAGCGACGCCGGAAACCACATCGGTCCAGTTTTGAAAATCCGGCGAGCGCTCAAGCGAATAGAGCCAGGTCGTGCAGCTTTGAAATTGCATCTGCCATCCGCCCGCCTGAAAACCGCCGGTCAGATTTTTGACAAGCGCGGTGATGCCGGCATCGGGATTGGCCGGCGCGTGCTTGTGCGCATTGTAGGGCGCGGTCAAATCGAACTCATATTCTCCCGCCGCCACGGTGAAACCAATCCATGAACCGTTGGTCAGTTGTAGCCCATCCAGTCCCTGTTGGGCGAATTCCCATTGGCCATGAACCCCGGAATAGGGATTTGCCGGATCATCGGGCGTCCAATAAGGATTGGTGCCCCGATCCGGCGAGATGGCAAAGCCGCCGGCATCCCCCAGTTCGTTCCAGGTTTCCCAGTTTGGCCCGTAAAGACCGCTCCAATATAAATCGCCCGGATTTAAAGGTGCCGCCGCGTCCACGTCCACGGTCGCGTTCGTCAGAATACCGTTGGGGAAAAAATTGGTCGCGCTGCCATCGGTAATGCCCAGATCGCCGCCGCCGCCGAGATGAAAACCGATCCCGTAAACGCCGGTGCCGTAGGTCGGGTCAATGCTTTCCACCGCGTAAAGCCGCGGGTCCGCCGCGACAATGGCGTTGAACATCTCTGATGCCGTGGCCGTGCCGTTGAACCGGTAGCCCCAGACGAGCGATTTATCCGCGACGGGCGCGGGCACGGTGGAGCCGAGGGTTGATTCCGGGGTGCTCCATTCGATGATCAGGCCGGCGCGATTGGTGCCTGAACCAATCCAAAACTGGACGTTGTCGAACGAAACCGCCGGGGAAGAGGAAACGCAAACCAAGCCGGTCAATGCCAGCCACAAACCGATGTTTTTCATTTTAGCCGATCTTTCATGGTGATTCGTGAACCGGATTCACGAATCGGTTTTGATTGAGAGACCAGCGCAAAGTTTGGAGGTTTTTGAAAACAAAAAAGCCTCCAGACTCCGGCAAAACGGGGAATGAAGGCATTCAACGAGTCCTGATGAAAACAGATCATCAGGCTGGCTCCATCCTTCTCTTTGCGGAGAAGTGCCCCGAATCGTTCGGGGCTGACGAGCGCAGTCCAACCGGTATCCTGACTCTGGCTTCAAACCTTTTCCCGCCTTCCCGTTTCGGACGAAACAGTGGCATTGGGAATTGTAGCCGTTACAGTGGCGCAACCGTCCCGGATTCACACCGGGTTCCCAGACATTGGACTGCGATATGCGGAATTGCTTCCGCCGTTTCAAAGAACGAAACAGTTCTACGCGGAATAAAATTTTTTCCAAGCAAAATCGGGCGGGCCAATTTAAATTTGAGCAACTGCGTCCGCCGCTTTGGTCGCGGAGCGCCCCCCGAACAACAACCGGATGCGAAGTGCCTGGTTCATCGCGCCGCCCGGGCGCGGCCAACGGGCAGTCCCATTCGTCTCGCGACGCCACAATTCCCGTTGGGATGAATGTGTTTTCCCCAACTGCACCCGCAAGCAGGGACCAACAAAATATCGGTTGCGGGCTTGCGCAAGGCGGGTTGATTTCTTAGAAAGAACGCAGAAGGACCGCCGCCTTTCCGGTCCGGCAGGCGCAGCATCCGCTCGTCCGATGTTGACCGGCTTCAGGCGGCGCGCATCAATTCAATGAGTTCAACGACCGATCAATTGCCGGAAGCCCGCGCCCAGCGGTTTTTCGTCAAGGCCTTCGAGACCGCGCCCCGCTGGGTGGCTTCCGCGCCGGGCCGCGTCAATCTGATTGGCGAACACACGGATTACAACGACGGTTTCGTCCTGCCGATGGCCACGGAACAGCGCACGGCCATCGCCGCCAGCCTGACCAATGACCGCACGGCAACCCTGCACAGCGTCACCACCGGCGACACGGCGACGTTCAGTCTGGAGGGAGAAGTGCGGCGCGGCACCCCCGCCTGGTCGAATTATGTGCGCGGCATAGTGGCCGGCTTCAAGGAACTCAAGCTGCCGGTGAAGGGTTTCAATGCGGTGATTGACTCGGATGTGCCGCTGGGCGGCGGGCTGTCGAGCAGTGCGGCGCTGGAAATCGCCACGGCCACGCTGCTGGAAGCGATGGCCGGTCGGAAACTTGATCCGACCACCAAGGCGTTGCTCTGCCAGCAGGCGGAACGCCAGTTTGCCGGGGTGCCATGCGGCATCATGGATCAGCTTGTTTCCGTGATGGGACGGAAGGATCATCTGTTGCTGATTGATTGCCGGGACCGGACGGGCAAGTTCGTTCCTTTTACCGACCGCTCGTTGTCCCTGCTCATCATCAACACCAATGTGCGGCACGCGTTGGTGGATGGTGAATACGCCAGGCGCCGCGCCCAATGTGAAACCGCCGCCGAAATGCTGGGGGTGACCGCGCTGCGCGACGCCACCCCGGCTATGCTTGAAACGGCCCGGGCCAAAATGGATCCGTTGATTTTCCGGCGCGCCCGGCATGTGATCACCGAAAACAACCGCACCCTCGAAGCCGCCCGGCGCATTCCCGCCGGCGATTGGGAACACATAGGCCGGCTAATGTATGAAAGCCACGCGTCCTTGCGGGATGATTATCACGTCAGTTGCACCGAGCTGGATCTGGTGGTGCAGCAGGCGGAGCAGATTGGTGTGGCAGGCGGCGTGTTTGGCTGTCGCATGACCGGTGCCGGGTTTGGCGGCTGCACCGTGGCGCTGGTGCAGGCGGAAAAGGCCCGGCGCATTGGCGAAATCATTGGCGAGGCTTACCTCGCCAAAACGAGCAATTACGCGAGCATCTTTCTCTCACGTCCCGGCGCGGGTGCCTCCCTTGTTGATTTCTCCAAACCAAACATTTGACGCAATTCACCTCCAAGCGAAAGGCTGAAGCACATTCAGCCCCGGCGGACTGGTTTGGGATGATGCCGAAACCGCGGGCTTACTTTCAGACAATTACCGGCATGACTAGCGGCTTCTCAAGGCTTTCACCCAGCGCAGCGCGGTTAGTGCTGCCGGTGCCCACCGCGCGAGTTTGCGCCAGTGCCGCACGGCCAGCAAACCGGCGATCGTCCCACCGGTGGCCAGCCACGGCCCGCCCAATTTCACGCGCTCGCGTGCGGCGTTGATCCCGGCGAACCGTTTTTGGAGGCTTTTACATTCCAACCGGATGAGCGTGCGGTGCAGTTCCGACTCCTTTGCCAACAATCGCCGGCGTTCGGCCAGGGCGTTCATTTGTTGTTTCGCAAACATTCGCCATCCTTTCTGAATTCGGCCACGGTCTGGGGGAACGGCGGCGGCCCGGTTTGAATGCTTTTGCGGATGCCCCAGAGAATTCCCAACGCCACGGCCAGGGTGGCCACGGCCAGCCCAATCAAGCCGGCAAACCCGGCAGCGGCCCACA
>JAJXXI010000343.1 GCA_021781185.1 bacterium | reverse complement strand
ATGATGATCGGGCCGGCGCCGATGATGAGGACGCTGTGGATGTCGGTGCGTTTGGGCATAAATCGAAACGGCAAGATGAAACACGGATTAAGCCCGGAAGGCGAGCGGGAATTTGCCGGTTCACGCCCCGAGGATGCATCTGGACACTGTCCCTAACTGGGTGCGGCCTTGGTAGTGGCACAGGCATCCTGCCTGTGAATTACGTCCGCGTGGCCTGGCTGGCAGAAACCTACAGGCAGGATGCCTGTGCCACTACGCTTCCGGCGACGCCGGAACTGTTTCATCCCGAACTTAAGGACTGTGTCCAGATGCGCCCACGCCACGCCGGATCAGGAAAAATTCCCACCCGGGTTTTGAATCGCGCCGGTCATCGGCACAAATCGCACCGGCAACACCTCTTCGTTGAGAAGCTGATCTCCGTATTTCTGGAAATAGAACAACTTCTGGTCGTCTGGAGGGCCGATGGGAATGATCATCCGTCCTCCGTCCTTGAGTTGACCGAGGAGGGATGCCGGCACCTGTTCAGGCGCGCAGGTCACGACGACCGCATCGAACGGCGCAGCTTCCGGCCAGCCGATGGATCCATCGCCGAAGCGCAAGTGGACGTTGCGGCAGCCAAATCGGCGCAGCGCGGCTTCGGCACGTTGCGCCAGCGGCTCAATGATCTCAATGGTGTAAACGTCCGCGACCAGCTCCGCGAGCACCGCCGCCTGGTAACCGGAACCGGTGCCGATCTCCAACACCCGGTCGGTTGGTTGTGGTTCCAGTTGCGCCGTCATGAGGGCGACAATGCGGGGCTGGGAAATCGTCTGCCCGTAACCAACCGACAACGGCTTGTCCTCATAGGCCATGGATCGCTTCAAATCAGGAACAAACTCATGCCGTGGCACCCGGCCCATCACCGCCCGCACGCGCGGCGGGAAACTCGATAACTGGTCCCGCACCATGCGTTGTCGCGCGGTGACAAACGGATCATTGCCGGAAAAATCATCCATGATCTGCACTTTGTTGACCGATCTGGAAAGCCGTGCGGTTAAAGCAAACTCAACTGTTCGACCTTCGACACCTTACGCGCAAGCCGCCGGCAACTCAACCGGTTGCCGCCGCCGCCCATTTACGCCAGCTTTCCGCTTTGAATGATGGCATAGCTTCCAGTCAGAACGGGCGCGACCGGAAAGCGACTAATTTTGTCCCATTAATGCATAGAAAAAGTTGTGCCGAATGCGGTAGTGATTCTTATTCAGAACAACTAACCAACAATTAATCGGAAGGGTATCACTCATGAAGGCAGCATTGGCGACAGGCTTGTTAATCTTGGCGGTCATCTTTGAATCCCAGGCATCCTTGGCACAATGGACATTTGAGACCAGCCAGCCAGCTTCCAGCGGTCCCTTTGCTGCGGAAGATGGAATTTATGCTGCCACCAGTTTTGCCTCGGGCTACCACGCAAATACGGTGAGTTCTCAGTATAGCTCGCCACTCGGTGCCGGATCGGACAATTCTTTCAATTCAAAAAACTGGTCAGCGGATGATTATTACCAGTTCACCACCCGCACGCTGGGCTATACGGACATCAACGTGACTTTTAAAGCCGCCAGCAGCAGCACCGGCCCGCAAAATTTTGATCTGGCCTACAGCACGGATGGATCGAGCTTTTCCGTATTTACGACCTACTCCGTGCGGAACAATGCTTCACCCAATCCCACGTGGAGCGCAACTATGTCGGCGGCGAACGCCGCGCTGTATGCCTTCAGTTTTGATTTGTCCTCGATCGCCGGGTTGGATGATCAACCCATCATTTATCTGCGACTCATTGATCATGACGCCGCTGCGGCTGGCGGCGGCACGGTTGCGTCCACCGGCGCTTCCCGCGTGGATGATTTCACCATTCTGGCGAATCCCCGGGTCACGTCCGTTCCTGAACCCGCCACCTTCATTGCCGGCGCGTTGCTGGGTCTGCCCTTGGCGGTGCAAAGCTTTCGCCGGTTGAGAAAATCACGATCTTTTTGAACTGAGAGACGGTTCGCCCGCAGGCGGAAACATCCATCACGACGGCGTCAAAACAGCTTCGGCTGGCCGCCGGTGGACGGTTCCAAGCCCAGTTTCTTGTAGCTCAGCTCCGTGGCGACGCGCCCTTGCGAGGTGCGGTTGAGGTAGCCTTCCATGATGAGATACGGCTCATAGACTTCCTCGATCGTGTCCGGCTCCTCGCCGACGGCCACGGCAAGCGAATTCACACCCACCGGTCCGCCGCCGAACTTCACGATGACGGCTTCGAGGATGCGCTTGTCCATTTCATCCAGCCCGTTCTCGTCAATCTCCAGCATGGCGAGCGCCTTGTCGGCGACGGTGGCGGTGATGCGGCCATCGTGCCGGACCTGGGCGTAGTCGCGCACGCGGCGGAGCAGATTGTTGGAAATGCGCGGAGTGCCACGGCTGCGCCGGGCGATTTCATGCGCTCCGTCCGGATCTATCTCCACGTTGAGCAGATTCGCCGAACGCAGGACGATTTTGTCCAGATCGGCTGCGCAGTAATAATCCAGCCGCTCGCGCATGCCGAAACGCGTGAGCATCGGGGCAGAGAGCAATCCGCTGCGTGTCGTCGCGCCGATAAGCGTGAAGCGGGGCAGGTTCAGCCGCACGCTGCGCGCGTTCGGTCCCTGGTCAATGATGATGTCCAGCTTGAAATCCTCCATCGCGGGATAGAGATATTCCTCGATGGTTTTTTGCAGGCGGTGGATTTCATCAATAAACAATACGTCGCCTTCTTCGAGGTTGGTGAGCAGGCCGGCGAGGTCGCTGGCTTTCTCGATGGTGGGACCGCTGGTGGCCTTGACGTTCGCCCCCATCGCCTTGGCGAGGATGTTGGCGATGGTGGTTTTGCCGAGGCCGGGCGGGCCGGAGAGCAGGATGTGATCGAGCGATTCGCCGCGTTGTTTCGCGGCGGTGACGGAAATCTCCAGACGCTCCTTGACCTTGGGCTGGCCGGTAAAATCAGAAAACAGCGAGGGCCGCAGCGTTATTTCAAGCGCGGCATCGGGCTTGTTCAAGGTGGAAACCGGACGTTCGGACATCGGATGAAAGATGCGGAAACGAACGGGCAGCGGCAAGCGCGATTCCGTAAAACCGGAGCGTGCCTGCCTGCGGGGCAAAATCGAAACGACTGATTGGTCACGATCTTTCGAGCGCGGCGGCAAAGATTACATTGCTGCTTCCGGGGGGCGGGCGCGTGCCACCACCTGTGGATTCCGGAGTCCCCGGCGGCCTGTCACTGACGGCGCCGGCCAAATCAGGGCTTTGAGTCCGCTGGCTTCTTGCCCGGCGGCCGGCCTTCCATCACAGGCAGAATGGAATGGCCGGGAGAATTCTCCGGCGGCTTCACATAGCCGATTTCGAAAGCGGTCGGGGCAAAATCAGCGGCCGTCCATGGATGATCGCTGACCTGCCCTGCCGGAATGGTTCCGCGCCAATAAGCGAGCATGGGCAGCAAGGGCGGCACGGATGATTTCTGATTGCGGAAACCGTGCTTCGGCAGCAGAAAATTCATGTTGGTGCTGGCAAAGGCCGCCGGCGCGCAACTGCTGCTGAAAAAGATGGCAACATTGTTGGTCATCTTCAGTTCGTCCAGTTGCTCAAACAGCCGGCCGATCCCGTCGTCAATGCGCGTGACCAGCGCGGCGCGGTTTTTCGCGGCCTGCGGCCAGGGCTCACCGGTAAACGGAGCGTCCGTGGGCACGGTGAAATCATCCCTGCCCGTGGAAGCCGGGCTGGCCGGGCGGGGAGCCGGCAGGTTCACCAGCAGGAAAAAGGGGCGGTAATGGTTCGCAAAATCCGGCACGTTCACCCGCGCAAAATTTGCCATGGCGCTCACCAACAGATCCGGGATGAAACGGCCCTGCTTCCCTCCCGTGTTGGGGTAGATCATTTCCCTGCCCACAAAATCGGTCAGGGTTTTTCCATCGGGGGAAAACACGGAATGCGGGGCAAAACGCCACAGGTGGTCGGCATAATAATTCCGCGCCGCAGCGTCATCAAGAAAGCCCGCGAACTCGTCGAAGCCCTCGGTCCACGGTTTTCCGCCCAGCCCCCATTCGCCAATCAGGCCGGTGTGATAACCACTCAGGCGCAACCGCTGGGCGAGATTCGCCGTGCCCGCCGCCGGCACGCCGGTTCCGCCATACAACAGCATCGCCGTGGTGTTCGTGCTTTCGATGCCGCCGGAATAATGGGTGAAACGGATGCCGTCCCGCGCCAGCCGGTCCAGATTGGGCGTCTGGTAATTCGTCTGGCCATAGCAGCTCAAGTCGCCGGGTGCCAGACCGTGGCATTGGATGAAAATAATGCTCGCCCGGCGCGGCACGGCCATCGTGGGAACGACATTGGTGAAAATGGACGCGAGATCCGCGTGGGCGGCGAGGGAAATTTGCAGCAGCGCACCGGTCAGGAACAACAGACGTTTGAATTTCATTGTGTGAAGTTGGATTCTGGAAAGGCCGGGGCGTTCAAAGCAACCTTTTTCAATTCATTTGTTTTCCACTCTGGCGGCGTTGGCCAGGGGCGTGAGGCGGTCATTTCGCACGTCATACGACCACGCTTTGATCACCAGCGAGCCGCGCGGCAAATCCGCCAGGCGGACGCTCTTTTCCCAGCCGGCCAGCAGATAAGCCTGGTTTCGCTTGGCG
>JAJXXI010000667.1 GCA_021781185.1 bacterium | reverse complement strand
CTGGTAAAATTCCGTTGACGATCCGTTCGCGGAACGAAGTTCAAGCGTGAGGTCAACAGCGCCGGTAGTCGTGGCTGTCATATCCACAATGTGCGTGTTCATAGGTTTTGGGCGGTGCGGTGGTTTGTTTTGGGTTACTCGCGCGTTTGCGTTTTCGCGTTTTTGTTTCGTGGCTTTATTTTTTGATTGGACGGTTTGATTGGTTGCGTCTTGTTTGGAAGATTTCAGAAATTTATTTGGCGCTGCATTTGTCCCAGATGACGCAAAGGGCGAAGATCAAGGCAGCGAAGGCGAAGATCGCAAAACCCCAGAACGCGCACTTCTCCCAATTCCGATGATTGGATTTATTTGGGCACGGTTCGCTTACGCTTTTCCGGTTAAGGTTCATGTTTCGAGGATTAGAATGCTCTCTTTGCCGGCGCGAGCTGCGGCTGCGGGCCATCCGTCACGAGGGTGACGGGGTTGGGCTGGGTGGCAGTCGTGACGACGTCGGCCAAGCCGGTTTTAATGTCCGGCATGCTGCCCGACTGGCTCTTGCCGTTCCTGGTCCTGCGCCGCAGCGCGTATTTATAGGCGCCATACCCAACCAACAAAGCCAGGCCCAACCCAATCTCGCCGTGGCCCACGCGGTCGAACCAAACCAGGACTTGCTCAATCTGATTGTGAAACAAAAAGCCGGCGCTGATATAACTGCCGCCATAAAACAGCGCCGCCAGTCCGTCGAACAGCAGGAACCGCCGGGTGCTCATTCCTAGAGCGCCCGCGAGGGACGGCATCACCGCGCCGGGAAGGAATTTGGCCACGGCCAGCGCCAGCAAACCGTAGCGCGCGAGGATCGCGGCTGCGTGGGCGCTGGAAACGTTGCGGGAAAATGACCAGCGACTGAGCAAGTGCAACGCGCGTCCGCCGCTCTTGCGACCCAGATGGAACCAGAGCAAATCTGCCAGGAGCGTCGCCGCCGCCGTCATGCCCGCCGCCAGCACCGGGTTCAGATGGCCGCCCGCAGACATCGAGCCTGCGGCCAGCAGCAATGGCGGGGCGGGTATCGGCAAGCCGACTTGATCGGCAAAGACGGCGACAAAGACCGCCAAGCCGCCGTAACCCGTCAGGAATTGTGTGATGTCAGTCATGGGGCGATTGTTTGACAACTGGCTTGTGGGCCGGTTCGTCATGCCAGAGAGTGGCGAACAACAGGATCAACCAGACTGCGGCTGTCATTGTGGTGGGGGACATAACTGTTCGCCTTTCACTCAAGTTTGATTTGTTGCCTGGGAGGTTTTCAGTTGCGCCTTCATTTCGCCGTTTCTGCCGACGCGAGCGCAGCGGATGGCGCGACGGTTTCCCAACCGCCGCCGAGCGATTTGTAGAGCGCGATCAGATTGGCCGAAATGGTGCGGTCGCTCTGAGCCAGCGCGTCCTGCGCGTGATAGAGCGAACGTTCGGCGTCCAGCACTTGGATAAAATCCGTCAGACCGTTGGCATAAAGTTTGTTCGCCGTGTTCAAGGTCTTCCGGCTCGCAACAACCGCGTCTTCCAGCGAACGCCGCCGCACTTGTTCCATGGCGTAGAGCACCAGGTTGTCTTCCACTTCCGCGAAGGCCGTGAGCACGGTTTGCTCGTAGGCCGTCAAAGCCTGTTCCTGCTGGGCGGTTTTAACCTTGATGTTCGCGCGGATGCGACCGGCATCAAAAATGCGCCATTGCACCGTCGGACCAAATGACCAGAATCGGCTGCCGCTGGTGAACCAATCGCTGGAACTGATGCTTTCCGATCCGGCAGCGCCAGTGAGATAAAATTTGGGGAACAAATCGGACTTCGCCACGCCGATGTTCGCCGTCGCAGCGGCAAGCTGGCGTTCGGCGCGGCTCACGTCCGGGCGGCGCAGCAGCAATTCCGAAGGCAGGCCAACTGGCACCTGCGGCGGCTGCGCGGGAATCGGCGCGACAGTGGCCAGCTCGGCCTGCAACGTTCCGGGTTGTTGCCCCAGCAACACCTCAAGCCGATGCGTCGTGGTCTGAATCGCGCTTTCCAGCGTGGGCACGTCTGCGCGCGTGCTCGCCAGCACGGTCTTTGCTTGTTGCACGTCGAGGTCCGTGGCGAGGCCGTTGGTGAAGCGGTTCTGCGTAATGGCCAGGGATCTTTCCTGGGCATGAATGTTTTCGTTGGCGATGGCCAGCCGACTTTGATAGCCGCGCAGGTCCACGTAATTGCGCGCCACTTCGCCCAGGAGCGAGACGAGGACATCCCGCTCGCCAAATTCCGTTCCGGCCAGCCGCGCCTTGGCTGCCTCCACCGCGCGGCGCTTGCCGCCGAACACGTCAATTTCCCACGACGCGTCAAAGCCGGCTTGATACACGTTGCCGTCAAACGGCGTGCCGGGCGGGATCGGCATGGAGCCGAGCACTGGCTGGTGTTCCGATTGACGCCAGCGGTTGAAGGCGCCGCCGCCGTTGACCGTCGGCCAGAGGTCGGCGGAGGCGCCGCTGTATTGGGCGCGAGCCTCGCCCACGCGCGACTGGGCGATGCGCAAGTCGAGATTTGAATTCACCGCGCGGGTGATCAGCGAGTCCAGCTCGGCGTCGTGAAAATTCTTCCACCACGCCGCCGTCTTCGCGGCGGAATTAGTTTCGCCGCCGGCCAGGGGTTCGGACCATTGCGTTGGCGCTTTGGTTTCCGGCTGGTGATAGTCAGGCCCGACGCTGGGCAGGCTGGCGCAGCCACCGGCGAGGAACGCCAGCAGCGCCAAAGTTGAAAAACGATTGAATTTCATATTGTTGTTGGTTTGGTTTTGGCTTGGTTCAGGGACGAAGGCATTGCATCAAATCTACCGGCAGCGCGGTTTCGCCGATGGCCTCGATTGGCGGGGTCACGGTCACGCGCACGATTTTCGCGGGGTTGATGGCGCCGATGCCGCCGTCCTGCAAATGAAACGGAATGGCGGGCAGTTGCAACAGATGATTCCAAAGCTGGCGTTCTTCCTGAATTGTCGCCGGAGCAATGGTTTCGAGTTTCAAACGAATCATCCAATCGCCGAACGTGTGAATTTCCGCGAGCACGACGTTTCGGCCCTCCGCCTCGGCCGCTTCTCTCAAAGCGGCAACGTTGAGCAAAGAGTTGTCGTTGACTTCCACCGCCGCCAGCCATCCGCCCGGCAGCGGCAGCGGTGGCGGCGATGCGGTGTGAGCCCGAATCATGTCAATGCTGTTGGCCGGAATGGCGCTGACGCTGTGTGCAGATCCAAGGGTGAGCATCGCTTGGTTAAACAATCGGGCGGTCACCAGTTGCCGCAGCGTTTTGGCGATGAGCTGTTCGTCGTTCTGGTGGAACCGCGTGCGCGATCCGGCCTCGGTGCAAATGTCGAGTGTCAGGCCAGGATGGGTGATATTCATAATTGTTAGTTTTATTGTTGTTGTTTTTTTGAAATCAGTTCAGTGCATCATCACTTCCCGATGGCCGTCGCCTTTTTTGAACAGCAGGATCAGCGGCACCGACAGGAGGCAGACCATCGCCAGCCAGCGGTATTCATCCACGAAGCCCAGCATGTTGGCATGCTGGATCGCGGATTGGTAAATCACACTCAGCGTGCCCGGTCCGGCCTGGGCGGCTCCCATCGAGTGGGCCAAAACCTGCGGCCCCGCCTGCGTCGCGTTTTGATACGCCAGATCGTAGGGCGTCAGATGCGAAACGAGATAAGCTTGATGCCGGAGCGCACCGCGCGATTGCATCGCCACCGCCACGGCGATGCCGATGCTGCCGGCGAGGTTGCGCACCAGCGCGTAAAGCCCGGTGGCGTTGCCCATCTGCTCGTTGCTGATCGTGGCCATCGCCACGGTCATCAGCGGCACCATGGTCAGCGCCATGCCCATGCCTTGAATGCAGTTGGGCCAGAAAAAGTTGTGGCTGGAGATGGCGAGGCTCCAATTGCCCATCATCAACGCGGCCATCCAGATCAACAACATTCCGGGGCCGACCAACAGTCGGCTGTCCAGTTTTCCGACCAAAAGTCCCACCACCGGCGTCAGCAGCAGCACGCCCCAACCGCGGGACACTTGGGTCAGTCCGCTGACATAAGCGCTGTAACCCATCAAACCTTGCGCCATCATTGGCTGGAGGTTCTGAATGCCATACAACAGGAGATAGACGACCGAGACGAGAATGGAAGCGGCCAGAAAGTTCCGGTCTTTGAACACCCGCAGGTCGGCCAGCGGTTCGCGGGTGCTGAATTCCCGGATGAGAAAGGCGATGAACGCGATGGCGGAAATCACCGAGAGCCAGCATATAAAATGGGAATTGAACCAGTCTTTATCCTGCCCCTTGTTCAAGACGGTTTGCATCGTGCCCAGCCATAGGGCCAGGAAACCGAAGCCGATGGCGTCTATGCGCCCCGGTTTCTGGTTGCGAATGTAATCAGGATCAAAGACAAATTGTTGGACCATCCACATCGCGGCCAGACAGCAAGGGATGTTGATGTAGAAAATCCAGCGCCAGGAATAGTTCTCCGTGAGCCAGCCACCCAGGACCGGTCCCAGCACGGGCGCGAGCACCACGCCCAGCACGTAGGCCGCCATGGCTGCGCCGCGTTTTTGGGGAGGAAAACTTTCCATCAAAACCGCCTGCGAAATCGGCTGCAACGCGCCGCCGCCCATGCCTTGCACAATGGACGCGAAAATCAGGCAGGCAAGATTCGGC
>JAJXXI010000358.1 GCA_021781185.1 bacterium | reverse complement strand
TGAGCAGATGCTCAACCGGCTGGAGCAGAAGGAGGCCGCGCCGTCGCAAAAGCTGCTGTTGCCGGAGACGATTGAACTGCCGCCGCGCGACGCCCAGTTTCTGCGCGAGCAACTGGCCGCCCTCACCCGGCTGGGCGTGGGCTTGAGCGAATTTGGCGAGCGCACGTTTCTGCTGGATGCGCTGCCGCCGTTCGTGAAGGTGCCGGATTCCCGCCGGTTTGTGTTCGACCTCGTGGACGAACTGCGCGCCGCCGGACGCGAGGTGAATCTGGCCCGGCTGGGCGAGCACACCGTGGCCAAGACCGTCTGCCGCCACGCGGTGAAGGCCAACGACCCGCTCGCCGGCAAGGAACTGGAAAATCTCGTCGAGGATTTGCGTGGTTGCGCAATGCCCTACACCTGTCCGCACGGCCGCCCGACGTTGATTGAGATGAACTATCGCGAGCTGGAGAAGAAGTTTGGGAGGGCTCAATGAGAAAAAATGCACTGGACAACTTGTATTGGGCGGGAAAATTGATCCTATGAACAGCCATAACCAGCGTGGCATTGTGAAGTCGCAGCCTGATTCAACTTCTACTGACAATCTTGGTCAGGACACCTGCCCCGCTTCATCCGAGAATGCCGGCGAGCACTGGCGCTATTGTCTGCGTTGCGGCCACGAACTGATCAACGAGAAGTGCAAGCTGCGCTGCCCGCGCTGCCATTATTTCATGAGCTGTTCGGATTTCGATTTCGCCGGCTGACGGTTGGCCGGGCCTTCCATTTTGGCCGTGCTGCTGAAATCCGCACCGGATTTGTGGATTATCGTTGACACATTTTCTCCGCCTGAAAAAATCCCCGGAACGTTTCAGGGAAATTTTGACAACGCCGTTTAAATATTCAACCTCCCGCCGCAACTGCGGCAGAACCTCCATCGTCCGTTTCTTTTAATCGTGAAGAACTACATTCTCGACACCAACGTCCTTCTGCATGACCCGAATTCGCTCGTCAATTTCGAGGAGCACACGGTGCTGGTGCCCATCGAGGTCATCGAGGAAATTGACCGGTTCAAGCGCGAATCCACCGAGCTGGGCCGCAACGCACGGACCGTGTCGCGGATGTTGGACGGATTCCGCGGCGAGGGCAGCCTGAGCGCGGGGGTGGATCTGCCCAACGGCGGCCAGCTCAAGATCGCGTTTCATAAAAACGGCCACGGCGAGGCGGTTTTCACCAAGGATTCCGTGGACAACCGGATTCTCCTGCTCGCCGCCGACGTCCAGAAGTCGCAGCCGAAAAACGCCACCATTCTGGTTTCCAAGGACATCAACCTGCGCATCAAGGCCGATGCGCTCGGCCTGATGGCGGAAGATTATGAGACGGACCGCGTGTTCATCACCGATCTTTACACGGGCATGATGGAGATGACGATTGCGGGCGAGAAAATGGCGGCGTTCCGCGCCAAGGGCGAGTTTCTGCTGGATGGCGGCAAAAATTATTTTCCGAACGAATACTGCACGCTGACGGATGAATCGAATCCCAAAAAGGCCGCGCTGACCAAGGTGGATGCGACTGGCACCAAGCTCGTTCCCATTTTGGACTGCCGCGAGGGCGTCTGGGGTATCAAGCCGCGCAACCGGGAACAGCATTATGCGCTGGATGCGCTGTTGGACGACCGGGTGAAACTTGTCACGCTCATGGGCAAGGCGGGCACGGGCAAGACGCTGGTGGCCATGGCCGCCGGCCTCAAACGCGTGGTGAACGACCGAGAATTCCGCCGGCTGGTGGTCGCGCGGCCGACGATTTCCATGGGCAAGGAGCTCGGTTTCCTGCCCGGTTCACTTGATGAAAAGCTGGCCCCCTGGATGCAGCCGATTCACGATGCGCTGGAGATGCTGAGCGACTTGAACATGGGCCACGACCATCGGCGGGCCGCCGACCTGATGCGCAACGGCAGCATCGTGGTGGAGGCCCTGAGTTACATTCGCGGCCGCAGCATTGCCAATCAGTTCATGATCATTGACGAATCGCAGAACCTCACGCCCTTGGAGGCCAAAACCATTGTGACCCGCGTTGGCAACGGCACCAAAATCGTTTTCACGGGCGACCCGTATCAGATTGACAATCCTTATGTGGATTCATCCTCAAACGGGTTCAATTACATCATCAGCCGGTTCCGTGATCAGGCCATTGCGGCGCACATTGAATTGCAAAAGGGCGAGCGTTCGGAGCTGGCCGAACTGGCGGCAAATATTCTCTGACGGCGCTGGCGGGTTAAACGCCGTTCGATTAGCTGTTTGGCGTCAATCACACAAACATGCGACTGTGAGATGTGTTTTTGCCGGTTGACAATAGGAGGAATTGGCCGAGTTTCTCTCGGAAAAGGTAAATCAAACTGGGAATATGATATCAAACGAACGTCCATCACCTTACGGTCGCCGGCCTTACCAGAGTCAGGGCTATGGGGTTTCGAAATTCAACCAGCAGCCCCGGCCGCCGGTTAATGAAGACACGCTGAAAACGGCTGCTGTTCAGATTGAGCGCAAAAGCTTTGTCTTCACGCTCAAGGAAAATCCACGTGGACGCTTCCTTCGCATTACCGAGGATGTGGGCGGGCGCCGAGATGCGATTATCATTCCCTCCACCGGGCTGCTGGAATTCAAGAAGTTGGTGGATGAAATGGTGAAAGCCTCCGGGGAAATCCCGGAAAAGCAGCCAAGTCCCGAGGCCTGAGTTTTAAGCCTGAAAGGCTTCGGTGAGATTACTTTCCCGCCGGAGTTTTCTTTTTCCGAGGTATGGGCGGAGTCACCGGTTTGGCATCGCCCCACAATCCCTCCAAGTCATAGCGTGCGCGGGCTTCCGCGTGCATGACGTGGACAATCACGTCAAAGTAATCCAGCACCACCCATGACCCGGAACCGCCGCCCTCTGTGCGGGAGGGGCGCAAATCATGATCATCCCGGAGCTTGCTGGAGATTTCCTCCACGATCGCGCGCAAATGCGGCTGGCTCGTGCCGGACGCGATGACAAAATAATCCGTCACGCTCGACAGCTTGCGCACGTCGAGTGCCACGATGTTTTCCGCCTTTTTATTGTCCGCCAGATCGCGGCACAGCAGGGCCAGTTTTTTGGAATCCATAGTTACGAGGCAGATTTAACCACGAAAGGACGCAAATGGACACGCATTTTTCCAAGTCCGCTGCGCATGAGAATCGGCCCGGAGCGTGGCGGGTAAAGGCCCGGATTCCCAGATCAGCCAAACAACACCGGCTTCAGCGCCTTGATCGCGTTCAGCATGAACTGCACCGCGATGGCGGCCAGCAGCAGGCCCATGATGCGCGTGCCGATGCGGAGCGCAATCGGGTTCAGCCGTTTCGCGCCATGTGCCGCCATGCGCAAAATCCAGTAACTCGCCAGCGCCACCAGCAGGATGCACCCGCACAACGCCACGCTGTGCCAGAACGTCGTGGCCTCCGCCTGCAACAGGATTACGGTCGAAATGGCACCCGGCCCTGAGAGCATCGGAATGGCCAGCGGCGTCACGGCGATGTCTGTTTTTTCCGCGCCCGCCGTGGTTTCCTCGCTCGTCTCATGCACGCGTGAGCGTTGTGCCCGCAACATGTCCAGCGCCACCAGCAGCAGCACGATGCTCGCCGCGATCTGAAACGCCGGCAGCGTGATGCCCAGAAACTTGAAGATCCACTGGCCCGCGAAGGCAAAGCCCAGCAGCACGCCGGCCACCACCAGACAGGCGATTTTCGCCATGCGCGAACGCTCCGCCGGCGAATCGTCCGGCGTCATGGCGATGAACGCCGGGATCACCGCGAAGGGATCCACGATCACGAACAACGAACTGGCCGCGAGCAGGCTGTATTCAAGCAGGCTCATGCCGAACAGGGTGCCAAAACCGCGTCGGTCATGCCATGAACAATCTTTTTGTCCGCCGGCACAATCGTCGCGAGCACGCCGCCCAGCGCTGGACGCGCCGCATCCCCTTCGCCGCTTACGAAATAATACGGGCAGAGCCGCGCCCGGCCCTTCATCGGCACCACTTCGTTCTTCGCGAAATCAAACCAGCCGGTCTCCACTTGTGACGGCTTGTGGAACCGCTGCAACACGCTGGGCGACGACTCGAAATTCCTCAGTGCCGCGTCCACGGCGGCACTCCAGTCCGCCTGCGACAAATCGCTGCCGAGAAAAACCCCGCGTGCGCCCCAGGCGCTTTCCGAGAAGCCGGACACTTTCAAAATCAGGTCGCGTTCCTTTTGTGAGAGCGCCTTGAGCTGAGCCCAGTCCGTGAGTTCCAGTCCGGGAATCGCCGCGTGCGGCGGCAGCGGGGCGGGATCCACCAGCCACGTGTAGGGAATTGCCTTCTTCAATCGCGCCAGGAAACCCTCGCCCAGTTCCTGTCGCCAGAAATTCTGGAGATTTCGGTTCCACAGCAATGCGAACAGCATCTTTTCCTCGAACAGCGGCTTGGGCGGCGGCGTCAGGCGGATTTTCTTTTCCGCCGCGAGTTCGAAAATTCTTTTTGCACTGGCCACGTTCGGCAAATCGAACAGTTCGAAGAAACGATAAACCGCGTCGCCTTCGGCAAATTCATTGAAGCGTGAATCGTGAACCGTGAATCGCGCGCCAAGCTGCGCGGCGACCCATTCCATTTCCGGCCGATACGTCGCCGCCTCTTCCGAGACGACAAGGCGAATCTGTTTCGCA
>JAJXXI010000318.1 GCA_021781185.1 bacterium | reverse complement strand
TGGACGGGATCAAAAGACGGGACAATGGAGTAAAACGATGGGTTTTGCTTTTGGATCTGGGGCGTGGTGAAGGTAAAAGATGTCGCCGTCTGGACGTAAGCAGCGGATGACGGAGGAGCGTGGAGGTGCATCAATGACATGGCGTTGGGAGCCGACAGGGACTTTGCCGTCGTCGCCGACCCTGACGCGGGTTTGCTGGCTCCAGACAAAGGGCCACCACGGACAGGGCGGAACCGGACGCAGAACGGAGTGTTTTATTGCAAGCGCCTGTTCCCGGGCGGCGTGGGGTGTGGTGGCCAGTTTGCGGTGGATTTCGTGGTGGTTGGCGTGGGCGCGGAGTTGTTCCAGCAGGCGGTCGGCTGCCAGCAGTGGGGCAGATGTTTTTGCCAGTAGTCGTGGCGGCGTTCGATTCTGCCTTTGGCCTGGGTCGTGGGCGCGTAGCGGAGGGCGACGCCGTAGAAGTGCAGGGCTGCGCCGAGCTGGGTAAAGGCATCGGGGTTGTGGGTGTAGAAGAAGGAGTGGAAGTGGACATACAAAGCCAGCGGCAGGCCGTTGGCTTGGAAGGTGCGGGACAGGAAGTCCAGATGCGCCGGAAGGGTTTCGCTTGTGTAGAGGCGTGCGCCGGTGTTGTAACGGGTGGCGTCGTCCAAAATATCCAGCAGGGCTTGTTTGTCGGGGTTGCCGGGCATGGGAGCTGGCGTCGTATTGCCAGAGGGATCCCAGGTCGCGGGCCTGCCAGCGTTTGACCGGTTTTGGCGGGGCTTTGTGGCGGGTGTCGGGAGCGAGCTTGTTTTGGGACCTCCAGAATGACCCGCAGATGTTTCTCGCTGTCAGTTCCCGGTATAGACGCTGAAGACAGCCGGTGGTGGCGGCCGCTTTCTGGGCAAACCCCAACAAGCCTATCTGGCGGGCTTCGGCTAGTCCGGTGGGACAGCCACCCCGCCACAACCATGAATTCTTAAACCACCTTTTCATCCAGCCTTTTGTTTTTCAGGAAATTCCGCACGGAAATGTCGCGGCAGCACTCGTTATTGGCCGACACTGAAATCATCTCCTAATTTCAGGCAGACTTGCCGCCGCCACCGCCTGGCCGATGCGCCGGCTCTTTTCATCCGGCACATGTAGTTGAATCTGTTCCGCCTGTTCAGGGAATTCCGCTTTCAACACTTCCCGCGCCTTCTGAATCACGATGTCCCCACCCTGTCCGGTCGTTACCCGCCCCAATACCAGCATGTGATTGAATTCGTAGAAGTCCGCATAATACGGAATCGTATAACCAAGATAGACTCCAATGGTTTCGTAAATCTTTGCCGCACGGGGATCGCCCTTGGCCATTAACGCCTGCACTTCCTTCAATCGTTCCGGCAAAGTCGTGTCCGGAGGCAATTCGATTCCCGCCGCAGGCAACAGCTTGTTTACCGCCTGTTGCGAGAAATACATCACGCCACCGCCACGGTCGCCGGACCATTCGTCCAGACCGCCGGCGGGATTGTAGTCCACCGGCACAAAGGCAAATTCGGTCAGCCAGCCGGTCATACCGCCGTGCGGATTCAGATAACCCGCCGCTTCGCTGGAACCCAACGCCACGCCCAGTATGCCGTTTTGTTTCAGCGACATTGCCCCCGCCAGCGCCGTCACGTCGCCGTCGTTGGCCACCTCCAGCGGCACCTTCCATTCATCGCGAATGCGCAAGAAGAGATTTTTGGCGGCATCAAAATTGGTCTCGGGCACCGCTCGCAAAATGGAAGCCACCATGAACTTGTTTTCCACAATCACCCCGGCGGAACTGCCGCCGATGGCATCCACGCGCGGTAAATACGCCGCCGCCTTTTTCAAGCCGCTGGTGAGATGTTCGTAATGATATTGCGGATTCGGTTCATCCTTGGGGTTCCAAGGAAATTCATCGGTATAAACCACCTCCCCATCCTTCACCGCCGCAATCTTGTAATCGCTCGCGCCCAAATCGAAACCAATGCGACAGCCATCCAGATGGCCGCCCAGGCTGGCCGTCGTTTCTTTGGCCGCCGGGACTGATTGGGCATCGGTGATGACCACCTCAAATGGTCGCTCATAGACGCGGCTCATCAGGTTTGTGTCAAACTCCCGTTCGCCGGTGGAGCAATAGATTTTCTGGATGTGGCGGCCAACGGATTCAGGACCACCCAGCCAAATTTTCCAACCGCCACGCGACCATAGCAATGCTTTCACCAGCCGTTCAACGTAGCGCAAGGTGTCCGCGTCGGGTTCGCTCCTGATGACGGTTTCATAGCGAGACGACAAACCGTTCTCGCGTTCGACGCCAATGACCAGCAGCGCGGTCTTGCCCGAAGCGTTCGCGGCTTTGAGATATTGCCGGTTGAATATTGCCGCCGGACAAAAATCAGGGTCCAGCGGGGCGGGGATTTTTAACGTCGGAATCATGTTCATCGAGTGGAGGCGCTCTTGCCCAGATCTTTGGAGTTGTGACGGTAATTGATGCCGAGTTCATCCAGTCGTTTCTCGTGGATTTGCAACCGATGCTCAAAACCTTCCCAGTTGCGCGCTGATTCCGGCGACCAGGTCGCTTCGGCTATGGCGCATTCGCGGGGGAAGATCATGTATTCGGCATAGTTCAGATTGGGAATATATTCCGTCCACAAGTTGCCCTGGCCGCCCAAAACGTGCGCCGCGTATTGCTTTGGCAGTTTGGGAGAAACTGGTTCAAAGGAATATGTTTTCTGGAGGGAAATAAAACCACCGATGGCATGGGGTTCCGCAGAACGATCTTGGGATTGATACTGATCAAGGTAACAGTAACCGGTGGGTGACATCACCACGTCGTGACCGGTGCTGGCCGCCTTTTCCGCGCCGCCAATCCAATCCATTACCGCAGCATTTTTGGCCAGTCCACCTTGTAAAATTTCGCTCCAACCGATCATGGTTTTGCCGTGGGCGCTCACGAATTTTTCGATGCGCCGGATAAACCAGCCCTGCAATTCCTCCTCGTTCTTAAGTCCCTCGCGTTTCATCAACGCCTGGCAATCGGCGCTGTTTTTCCAAGTATCCTTCGGCACTTCGTCGCCACCGATGTGAACGTATTTGCTGGGGAACAACTGAAACACCTCGGTTAACACATTTTCCAGGAACGTGAAGGTTTCTTTCTTGGCCGGATCGTAAATGCCGTTGAAAATCCCGCCTTTCTGCGGAATGACGAATGGTCCGCCGGTGCAACTAAACTGAGGATAAGCCGCCAGTGCCGCGGTGGCGTGGCCGGGCATTTCGATTTCTGGAACGATGGTGATGTGCCGGGCTGCGGCGTAAGCCACCACATCGCGAATATCATCCTGGGTGTAGAAGCCGCCGTAACGTCCATCCGGACCGTAAGCCGTGGTGGAATTGGAAGCCAACCCAAATCCCACGCCGTCGCGCCAGGCACCAACACTGGTCAATTTGGGATATTTTTTGATTTGAATGCGCCAGGCCTGGTCATCCGTCAAGTGCCAGTGAAACACATTCAATTTGTGCAAGGCCATGGCGTCGAGCACCGTTTCCACTTGGGCCTTGGTGTAAAAGTGACGGCACACATCCAGCATCAGGCCACGCCATTTGAACTGCGGCCAGTCTTCAATTTGCACGCAAGGAGCCTGCCAGTCCGCATTGACCACCCGGTTGCTGCAATAGATTTCCGGTGGCAGTAATTGGAGCAAAGTTTGCACACCATAAAACAAGCCCGCCTGACTGGGGGCGCGAATCACGACGGAATCGGGCGTGGCGATCAATTCATAACCTTCCGGACCTAGATTGGTTTTCGCATTTGCTGTCGTCAGCAAAATGCCATTGGTAATGGAAGCGCCGGGAATGGAGGCTTCATCAATCGCAAACGGAAAACCCGTTGATCGCCGGAGCGGTTTTGTCAGAAAGGCCGCCGTTCCGCCTGAGGCGGAATCCACATAAACGCGCGTTTCCGGATTTAAAGTAAATGAGCCGGCATGCATCTCAATTTTTTGAGGTTCTGGAATAATGGCGGGGCGTCCGATGTCAGCAACCGAAGCCATGGTTGCCGTGGTCATGCCCATGCTGAGAAGAATCCCAGCCAGCTTGGCGAATGATTTCATATTTGTGTGTATGGTTTTGGATTAAAGTCTAATTTCGCCTGCTGCCCTCAAAGTGTTCTTCGATTTCTTCAAGTGTTTTACCCTTAGTCTCAGGAAGAAAACAGGTGGCGGTGATGAAATACACCAGGGTGCAGCCGGCAAAGATGAAGAACATAATGGAATAACCATATCTCCCGACCGTCGGCAGAAACGTGGCGGCAATGGTGGTTGAAACGCCCTGATTGACGAGCAGAGCGATGCTCATGCCGTTGGAACGAATGCGGGTCGGCATCAGTTCCGACAACGCCAGCCACACGCATACGCCGGGACCAACCGCAAAGAACGCCATGAAAATGAAGAGAAAAATGGCAGTCAACCAGCCGCTGTGTGTGTCGGGCACGGGCGTAATCAAGGCATTTTCAATTTTAAGCGGAGCACTGCGGGCCACATCAAGATTGGCAAATGGATTTGAGAAAAACGCCACCACCTTATTGTTTGGCACGCAACTGTCGCGTTTGATTTCAATGGGTTTGGCCGTGAGGTCATCGGAACGCAAAACGGGCGTGGCGGCACGAAAGTCACCATACGAATAAATCAGCGTGAGCGAACATGGCCGGTTGC
>JAJXXI010000482.1 GCA_021781185.1 bacterium | reverse complement strand
CGTCACCTCGTCGTAACTGACCTCGACCCCCGCCGCCTTCAGGCTTTCCTCCCCGACACCGCCGAGCGTGAGCGAGACTTCGCCCATGCCCATCGGCTTGCGGCCGTCCGTGCCGTTGAAAATGACGTCGGCCATCTCACCGCCGCGCAATGCCTTGGCAGACTGCTCACCCAGCACCCAGCGGATGGCGTCGGAGACATTGGACTTGCCGCAGCCATTCGGCCCCACGATGGCCGTGACGCCGGGCTGAAAGTTCAACGCGGTCTTGTCCGCGAAGGATTTGAAGCCAAAAACCGTGAGATTTTTGAGATACATAAACTAGATGATTTAGCCAACCAAAGCTGGCGGTTTAAGTAAAGAGAAAACCACTATATGTTGTGCACAACGGCAACCACAGCGCAACTAATTGGTGAGGAACCGAGGTTTAGATTTGCGCCGAAACCGTTGTCTTTTACCGTTAAAACCATCAACTGCTACGCCCAAAAACGAGGTTCGTCAAATGGTATTCCGGGGAGGGCAAATAGGACCGGTTCCCAGGTGAACGATCATGGTCTGTTTGGGGCGTGGCGACGGCCGTGTCGCGCGCCGTGCAACGCGCCCTGGTGCAGAAGGAGTTTGAGCGCGCGCGGCTGGTTTCGCGCCTGGTGCGCTCGGCCATTCTCGTGGTGACCTGAGCCATCGCGCTGGTGGAGCTTCAGGTGGCCGTGGTGATAGTGACCGGGGCGTTTCTCATCGCGTTTGGCGCCCTCGCGGTCAGCTTCGTGCTGGCCTTTGGCCTCGGCAGCAAAAAGGCGGTTGAAAAATATGGGAGGAACACCTGCAACAGCGGAAGGAACGGCAGGAAAATGAGCGGAAAAAGGCAGCGGAACACTCCGAAGGCAAATAGCCGCATTGGCCATCGGCAACTGATGAATTGCCTTGGAATCCGGTGGACCAGTCCGCAGGTTTTTAACGGAGACGGAAACCGTTTTCCCCCTTTCCCAGCGGGTGAGGGCAGGGGTGAGAGAGAACTCCACACCCAAAACAGTCACGACGGATATAGCAGATTTTTCCCGGCTGCGTTGTTGGCTGCTTCAAGCTTCCGGCTGCACCACCGCGATGACTGCTGATTCCGCTTTTAAATATTTTTGGGCGGCGGCTTTGATTTGCTCCAGCGTCACGGCCTCGTATTTGGCATCGTCCAGTTCCGAACGTCGCCAGCCCAGACCATAAATTTCATCCAGCGCGGTGGTCATAGCCAAATGTCCCAGGTCGGCGCGGGCGATTTTTTTCTGGCCGATGATCTTGGCCTTCGCGCGCTTCAATTCTTCAGCGGTCAAACCTTCCGTGCGCAAAAGCCAAGCTTCCTTAAGCAGTTCCGTCTCAACTTCGGCGATTTTCGCCGGTTCAGTGCCGGTGTAAAAAGCGAAATAGCCGGGAACCAGTCCGGTCATGGTCTGGGCACCGACGTAATAAGCCAGTCCGAGCTGTTCGCGGATGCGCAGAAAGAGCCGCGAGCCGAGGTCGCTGCAAGTCTCCTGCAAAATATCCAGTGCATAGCGGTCTTCACTGAACATGTTCGCGCCGGGAAAACCGATGACGAGCACCGCTTGTTTCTTGTCGCGGGTTTCCGTGATCCGTTTGGTCAAGCCGTGCGGCTGGAGATCGGAGGTGACTGTTTTGAACGCGCCGGGTTTCCAGCCCGCAAACACCTGTTCCACCGCCGCCTTTACCTCGGTCGTTTTCACGTCGCCGAAAATGGCGAGGACGCAATTGTCCGGCACGACGAGCTTTTGATGGAACGCCTGCAGATCCGCCGCCGAAATATTCTCCACGCTGGGCTCGGTGCCAACCGGGTCGAGGCCGAAGCCGCTCGCGCCAAACAGGCCGCGCCGCATGGCGAGACTGGCGCTCTTGAGCAGATCATCGCGCCGCGCCTGGATGCCGGCAATCTGGACTTCGCGCTCGCGTTCCAGTTCATCGCTGGGGAAAACCGGGTTCAACAGCACGTCGGCGACCAGGCCGAGGCCGGTGGCAAAATCGCCGCTCAAAACCTCCGCGTTCACGCCGAGGCTCTGATTGCCGCCGTAGCTGTCAATGTGGCCGCCGACCGATTCGATCTCCACCGCAATCTGCTCCGCCTTGCGCGTGGTGGTGCCTTTGAGCAGCAGCTTGGCGAGCAGCGAGGTGATGCCGTTGTTCGCCTCGGTTTCCACCAGGACACCGCCTTGGAACACGGCGCGGAACTCCACAAAGGGCAGGCGATGATCTTCCTTGATCAGCAGCCGCAGCCCGTTGGGCAGTTCGATTTTCTGAATGGGATGTTCCGTGTTGGTTTCCGTTTCGGCCTGCGGCCTGGGCGCGGCGCCCACCGGCAGCAGCGCATAGAGCGTGCGGTTTTCCGGCGTGAGATATTCCTGTGCGACGCGCTGGACGTCACCCGGCGTCACGCGTTTGACGGCGGCGAGATAACGTTCGGAAAAATTGAGATCTTGGGCGGCGAGCCAGTTGCCGCCGAGGTTTTGCGCCTGGCCGTCCATGGTCTTGCGCGAAGCCAGCGTGCCGGCGATGAATTGTTTCACCGCCTTCTGCACTTCACCGGCGGAGACGGAGTGTGTTTTGACCCTTTCGATTTCCGTGAGCACCGCGTCGCGGGCGGCGGTAAACTGTTCGCCATCAACCACGGCGCTGGCACCGAACAGTCCGGGCAGCCCCGGGCTGTAGGTCCAGGCGTCCACGTGGTGCGCCACGCCAAGTTTTTCGCGGACCTGCTGAACCAGGCGGGAACTGCGGCCGCCCCCGAGGAGCACCGCCAGCACGTCGAGAATGGGCACGTCGGCATGGCGCACTTCCGGGATGTGCCAGGCGAAATGGACGTGGCCAAGCTCGACCGGCGCTTCCTCGATCACGTCGCGGGCGGCGGTTTGCCTCGGTTCGTTGGGCAGCACCATCGGCGGCATGGCCCGCGCCTTGGTCCTGGCGTAGGCGGTTTTGATTTGCGCGACGACTTCGCTGTGCTTCACGTCGCCGGCGATGACGTAGAAGACATTGTTGGGCCCATATTTTTCGTGGTAGTAATTTCGGATGTCCTCCGGCTTCACCTCGTTGAAAATATCCGGATAGCCGATGATGGTGAAACGATACGGGCTCTTGGTGTAGGCCACCTCAAAGAGCCGGCGGCTGGCGCGGCGGCCCGGATCATCCTGGCACATGTCCATTTCGCGGCGGATGACATCCATTTCCTTGGCGAGTTCATCGGGCGGCAGCGCGGCGTTCTGCATGATGTCGCACAGGATGTCTATGGCGGTGGTGGCACCGGTGTTGGGCACGTCAATGTGATACACCGTGCGGTCAAACGACGTGTAGGCGTTCATGTAGCCGCCGGCCTCCTGCACTTCCTGGTCAATCCGGCTGCCGGGGCGGGTGGTGGTGCCCTTGAACAGCATGTGTTCCAGCACATGTGAAAGCCCGGCCCCCAGCCAGCGGCCCTCGTGGACGCTGCCGGCAGCGCACCACGCCTGCGCGGAAACCACCGGGGCGCTGTGATCCTCACGCACAATGACGGTCAGGCCGTTGTCCAGGGTGGTGATGGTGACGCCCGGCGGAATGGACGGTATTTCAGCAGTGGAAATTGGATTGGTCATTTTCAATTCAGTTCAAGCAAATGTCAGACGGGAAGGGTAATGCGAAATGCGCGCCGGGCAAATTAATTTGGACACGCTGAAACAACAAAACAGCGGCGGATTTGGTTGAGGGCCGGGTTGTGTCCACGAATCAAATGCCGGAACCGGAGTCGTTGGTCGGTCCGCCATCCAGGGCGGCGCGGAGGGTATGGAGCATTTTTTCGGCGGTGTAAGGCTTGGGCACAAAATGACGGACCCCGGCGCTGGCGGCTTTGGCAACGCCACCGTTGGAGGCCAGGCCGCTGGAGCCGATGATTTTGACCTTCGGATTCATGGATTGCAGCGCAACGATGGTGGCGGGTCCATCCATGATCGGCATGTGCATGTCGGTGATGACAAGGGCGATTTCCGGGCCATGCGTGGCGTAGATGGAAATCGCCTCGGCTCCGTGGGCGGCGGTTTTCACCCGATAACCGGAGCGTTCCAGAATTTTTTTGAGGGAGGTGCAGATGGCCTCCTCGTCATCCACCAGCAGGATGAGTTCGTTGTGGCCCATGGGCAAACCGCTTTGGTTGACGGCCGGTTGTTCGGACTGTTCACCGGTGGTGCTGGCCGGCAGGTAAATCTTGAAGGTGCTGCCCTGGCCGGGTTCGCTATACACATTGATCCCGCCACCGTGGCTTTTGATGATGCCCAGGGAGGTGGACAGGCCCAGCCCGGTGCCCTGGTTGGCGGGCTTGGTGGTGAAGAACGGATCGAAAATTCGCTCGATGATTTCCTTGGACATGCCCATCCCGGTATCTGTCACCTGAATGAGCACATGCGGCCCCGCCCGGAATTCAGGGTTCAGTCCGGAGGGAGCGGAGTCAATGACGTGATTTTCAAATGCGAACGTCAGCTTGCCGCCGCCGGGCATGGCGTCGCGGGCGTTGATGGCCAGGTTCAGCAGCACCTGGTGGATTTGCGTGTGATCCCCCACCACGGACCAGAGGTGGTCCGGAGTCAGGAATTCAAATTGGATGGACTTGGGGAAGGTCTCCTGCGCAAACTGCTGAATCTCGCGGGCGACGCCCACCAAACTGAGCGGGATGCGCTCTCCTTGGACACCGCG
>JAJXXI010000294.1 GCA_021781185.1 bacterium | reverse complement strand
TGAACGCTTCCTTGAACGCGAAGTAGCCGGCGATCTGAAACGCGATGTCCTTGGAATCCACCGGGTGCATCTTGCCGTCGTAGAAATCAATTTTCACGTCAGTCACCCGGCAGCCGGCCAGGACGCCCTCGGTGCAGACCTGTTGAACCCCCTTTTCGACTGACGGCACGAAATTGCGGTCCACGTTCTGCCCGACGAGGGATTGCGTGAACTCCACGCCGCTGTCGCGGGGCCGGGGTTCGATCCGCATCCAGACTTCGGCGAACTGGCCCGCGCCGCCGGTTTGTTTTTTGTGGCGGTATTTGGATTCGCCTTTGCCCTTGATGGTTTCGCGGTATTTCACGCGCGGAGGGTCGAGTTCGACGTGGACGTTGTGGCGGCGGCGCAGCCGGTCGGCAATGACTTCCAGGTGCAATTCGCCCTGGGCGGAAAGAATCGTCTGATGCAGTTCGCCATCCACGACGTAAAGAAACGTCGGGTCTTCCTCGTGCAGCGCGGCGAGGCCGGTGGCGATTTTGTCTTCCTCGCCCTTCACTTTGGCCACCAGCGCGGCATGGATGTTCGGTTTGGGATAAACCACCTTGGGCAGCGTGACGGGATGTTTGGGCGAGCACAGCGTGTTGCCGGTGTGCGTGTCCTTGAGCTTCACGACTGCGCCAATGTCGCCCGCGCCGAGCGAATGAACGGCCTCGCGGTTCTGGCCGTTGAGCAGGAAAATCTGGCCGACGCGCTCGGTGATCTTGCGGTCGCTGTTGAACAAATCAGTGCCGGTCGCCACCAAGCCGGAATAGACGCGGAAAAATGTCAGCTCGCCAAAATGCGCCTCGGACATGGTTTTGAAGACGTAGGCCACGGTTTCGCCGCTGTCGAGCACGACCTCGGTTTCATTGCCGTTGGCGTCAACCGCCGGAACGTTTTTGCGGTCCACCGGCGACGAGCCGTATTTGGCGATGAAATCCATCAGGCGTGCGACGCCGACATTCTTTTCCGCCGAGGCGGCGAAGAGCGGGATGAACAATTCCTTCTGCACCGCCGCGTGGATGCCGGCGCGGAATTCCTCCTCGGCCAGCGTGCCTTGCTCAAAATACCTGCTCATCAGCGCGTCGTCCGATTCGGCGATGTGCTCGATGAGTTCGCGGTGAAGTTCCCTGACCCTGGCCGCCCATTCGCCGGTGGCGGGCTCCTCGGTATATTTTCCGGAGCCGTCGGTGGCGTAGGTGACGATTTCATTCCGCAACACGTCAAGCGTGCGGTTGAAGCCCGGGCCGGCATTCAGCGGCACGCTCAGCGGGAAGACGTGCCGCCCGAAATGTTCCTGGGTGGATTTTAGCACGGCGTCGAAATCCACGTTCTCCCGGTCGAGCGCGTTTACCACGATCATTTTCGGAATGCCGTAGCCGCTGGCGTAATTCCAGACGCGATCGGTGCCCACGCCCAGCCCGTGTTGCGCCTGAATGACCACCAGCGCAAAATCACCGACACGCAACGCACCGAGTCCCTCGCTGATGAAATCAAGGTAGCCGGGAGTGTCAATCAGGTTGAACTTTTTCCCGGCCCACTCGGCGTGCATCAGCGTGGCGGAGACGGAAATCTGCCGCTGCTTTTCGCTGACGTGATAATCAGACACGGTCGAACCGTCGGCGATGCTTCCCAGGCGCGAGATCACCCCGGCGCAGCGAAGCATCGCCTCGCTCAACAGGGTTTTCCCGGACGAGGCGTGGCCGACGATGGCGAAGTTCCGGATGTCAGTGGGGGGATAAATTTTCATAAGCTGGTTTCACATGTGGTTGACGGTTTCCAAGCGGGCTTTATGACTGATGGCATTTCAAACCCAACCACCCGCGTTTGGCAAGGCCAAATTTATCCGTGCTCGCTGCAACACGCTTGCAGGCCGTGAGGAAAACGGTATTTTCACCGAACGGAACAGAATGGAAACCAGCCCGCTGAAAATTCTGCTGATCAGCAGCCAACCGGAGATGACGCAACGCGTCAGCGACCTGCTGCGTTCCGCCGCCACCGAGGTGGAGGTAACGGTGGAACCGACCGCCGATGCCGGCCTGGCCATGGTGGCAACGAACCTCTTCCACGTCATTTTGTTTGAAATTCCCCAGGCCAATGCCGCCGCACTCTTCCAGATTTCACTGCTCACCACCAAGGCGCCGCAGTTGCCGGTGCTGGTGATCGGTCCCGGCGAAGACGAGGGTTTTCTGGCCGAGGCGGTCTTCAGCGGCGGGCAGGATTATCTTGGCCGCGACCAGTTGACGGCGCCGTTGCTGCGGCACGCGATCCATTGCTCCATTTCGCGCCAGCAGGAACGGCTCGCACTGGTGGAGGAGAAAAATAATTATTACGGCATCTTCGATCACCTGGTGGAAGGCATCTTTCGCACCACGGTGAAGGGCCATTATCTGCTGGCGAATGTCGCGCTGGCGCGGATTTACGGCTACCAATCACCGGTGGAACTGATGGCGAGCATCAAGGACATCGCCGGCAGCCTTTACGTTGAGCACGGACGCCGCGAGGAATTCGTCCGCCTCATGCAGGAGAACGACACGCTGAGCGGTTTCGAATCGAGAATTTACCGCAAGGACGAAACCATCATCTGGATCTCGGAAAACTGCCGGGCCGTCCGCGATGCCCAGGGAAAACTGCTGTATTACGAGGGCACCGTCGAGGACATCACCGAACGCAAGCATGCCGAGGAGCAAATCCGCCGCGCCACCGCCGAACTCTCGCGCAGCCGCGAGGAACTGCGGGCCAAGAATTCGCTCATGGAGGAAAACCTCCGCACCGCGCGTGAAATCCAGTTGACGATGCTGCCGCAGCAGTATCCCAGCTTTCCGCCGGACGTTCCCCCGGAGCAAAGCGTGTTTCGGTTCGTCCACCGCTACGAACCGGCGGAATCGGTCAGCGGCGATTTCTTCAGCATCTCCCGGATTTCAGACACGGAGGTGGGCGTGTTTATTTGTGATGTGACCGGTCATGGCGTCCGCGCCGCGCTCGTCACCGCCATGATCCGCGCGCTGGTCGAGGAATTGAAGCCGTTCGCCCGCGACCCGGGCGAATTTCTCCGCAAGCTGAACTACGATTTGTGCAGCATCCTGAAAAGCACCGGCTCCCCCATGCTCACCACGGCCTTCTATGCGGTGGCCGACAGCCGCACCGGCGCGTTGCGCTACGGCAATGCCGGCCATCCCAAGCCGCTGCTCATCCGCCGCTCCCTTGACCGGTTCGAGCCGCTCGCCAATTTCAGCGGACGCGGCCAGCCCGCGCTCGGACTGTTTGACGACCCGCCCTATCAAACTTCGGAAACGGTCATGAATCCGGGCGATTTTTTGATGCTCTTCACGGACGGGCTTTACGAGGTGCAGGGCCAGAACGAGGAGCTTTATTCGCAGGAGCGCCTGACGCTCGACGTGAAAAACCTTCTCGACAACCCGCCGGCCGTCCTGTTTGACAAATTGATCGCCGTGGTTCGCGCCTTTGCCGTGGGCGGTGAATTTGACGATGATGTCTGCCTCGTGGGCATGGATTACCTTGGCGTGCCGACGACCCCTGCCGGAACCCCTCAAAGCTGAGCTCAGCTTCTCCGGCAACCACCGTGTAGCCTTGATCCGATTTTCCGGGGCGAAGGCTCCGCCTCCGACAAGCCGGCTTTCCCGCGCACAGAATCATTTGCCTTGCGCCGCGCGAGCCGCTTCAATGTTCCGGTGATTGCCAAACGTGTCATTCCCTGCCTCGACGTCCATGACGGCCAGGTCACCCGCGGTGTTCAATTCGGTGTCGCCGAGAAAGGCGGCCTGCGCAACGTCGGCAACCCCGTGGAACTCGCCCTGCGTTACAACGAACAGGGCGCGGACGAAATGGTGTTCTTCGACATCACCGCCACCGCGCATGGCCGCAGCACGATGGTGGAGGTGATCGAACGCGCCGCCGATCAATGCTTTATGCCGCTCACCGTCGGCGGCGGCATCAAGTCCGTGGACGACATGTTTACGATGCTGCGCGCCGGCGCGGACAAAATTTCCATTAACTCCAGTGCGCTCGCCCGGCCCGAACTCATCCGCGAAGGCGCCGAAAAATTCGGCAGCCAGTGCATCGTCGTCTCCATAGACGCCAAGAAAATCGCGCCGGACAAATGGGGCGTGTTTTCGCACGGCGGCCGCAAGGACACCGGCTTGGACGCCCTCGAATGGGCCCAACGCGCCGTGGCGCTGGGCGCTGGTGAAATTGTGCTGAACTCGATTGACGCCGACGGCACCAAAGCCGGCTTTGATCTCGTCATCACGCGGCGCATCAGCGAATCCGTCGGCGTGCCGGTGGTGGCCAGCGGCGGCGCGGGGACGTTGGAACACATGGCCGAAGTGCTGCTCGCCGGCAAGGCCGACGCCGTCCTCGCCGCGAGCATTTTCCATTTCGGCACCTACACCGTCGGCGACGTGAAACGGTATTTGGCGGAAAAGAAAATTCCAGTGCGGTTGTGAAAAATGGAATCAGGAAAATTTAATCCGCGCTTGCCGACATTACTGACGAGCAAGACCCGACCATTAAAAGTTTGAAGATGGTTTCATTGTGCGGCGCGCTATGGGCGGAGCGTGGCGTTAAACTGGTCGTGGTTGGCGGCTCGGCCATCGAGATTTTGACGGAAGGCGCGTATGCCTCTGGTGATTTGGATTTGCGTCACACTTCGGCGAGTCTGCCCATCAGCGACAGGATAGACAACGAACTTTG
>JAJXXI010000169.1 GCA_021781185.1 bacterium | reverse complement strand
TGCACGACATTGGGAAAACCATCGCCAGAATCTCGTCGGCAACGAATTGGTAGTTGAATGATGCAAACGCCGGCAGTTTAATCGTTTTTAAAAAAACACCAAGCATGATGTCGGCCCATGAATCAACCGCTTTGCCAATCATATGTCGCTTCGGCGGCCAAGGCTGGCTCCAATCCGGTGCCAGATAAAGCGCTTCGCTCCCGGCGAGGCCGCCTCGTCTTCCGGCGGTTTGCCAGAGGTCAGTTTGGCGGTGAAACCTTGTCGGTAAAGTCGGCATTCAAAGCCAGCTCCCCCTGCTGCCGGATGTCCCGCGAGGAAGCCCCGATTTGCACTTCGTAGTCACCGGCGTCTGCTTTCCATTGTTTTCCGGGAACATCAAAGTAAGCCAGATCCCGGGGTGATATTTGGAAATTTACGGTTTTGGTCTCCCCGGGCTGCAGGCTGACTTTGGCGAAGCCTTTCAGCTCGCGAACGGGTTTGTCAATTTTGGGATGAAGATCATGGATATAAAGTTCCACCACTTCGGCACCGGCGCGCTTTCCCGTATTGGTAATGTTCACACTGGCGGTGACAGTGCCATCCGGCTTCAGATGGCTGGATGAAAGCTGGAGGTGCCGGTAATCAAATGTGGTGTAAGACAAGCCATAACCGAAGGGGAAAAGCGGCTTGATGCCCGCCTTGTCAAAATGACGGTAACCGACATAGATGCCCTCGGCGTAGTGAACCTCATTATTGTTGCCGGGAAAATTGCCGGCATCGGAATAATCGTCGCGGCTGGCGGCCAACGTGTCGGGGAGCTTGCCGGACGGATTCACATCGCCAAATAAAATGGCGGCCAGGGCGGTTCCGCCCTCCTGTCCGGGAAGCCATGCCTCGATGACTGCCGGGACCTGGGCCAGCCAGTTTTTCATGGTTACCGGCGTGCCATTATTCAACACCACGATGGTCCTCTTGTTAACGGCTGCAACGGCACGAATCAGCGCGGCCTGACCGTCTGGCAGATCCATTGAAGGTCGGTCGTGCCCCTCCCCCTCATTACCCATGGTGGACACACAAACCACCGCGACATCAGATTTTTTCGCCGCCGCGACCGCATCAGAATAAGGCGTTTTTGCTGGTGGCACCCAGTTGAGATGCGCCGAATAATCGCCACCTGCCTGAAAATATTCGATGCGCAAATCATAAGTTTTACCGGCCTGCAGCTCCATCTCGCCCGAAGCGGCGGTTGCTGGTTCTTCCACCCAATTGTTGATCAACAACCTGCCCCCAAGATAAACGCGGAAGCCGTCGTCGCCGGTAAAAGTGAAAAGGTAATTTCCGCTGCTGGGCGCCGTCAGCTTGCCGGTCCAGCGCACGCTGAAATCAGACTTGGGAAAACCCGGGGCCGGCAGTTGCGGACTGTTGAGGTTGATGGCGTTGTCCACACGCACCAATGCCGGCTGGCCTTCGAGGTTTCGATTTTTGAAATATTCGGCCCGAAACCCATGATCTGTGTGATCATCGGGCAAAGTGATGGCCGATGCCGGAAACGGCTCGCCGTGCAAGTCACCCGCCGCGTAAGTTACCCTGACATCATGGCCGGCCCGGGCTTTAATGCCGTCCAGCAATTCCACGATGTGGGGCGGATGAACTTCCGGGCTGCCCAGTGCATCAATTTGCAGATGTTTTGCCGGCTCACCAATGACGGCGATGGATTTGATCGAACCGGCATCCAGGGGGAGCAGCGATCCCTTATTTTTCAGCAGAACGACGCCTTGTTCCGCAGTTTCCAAGGCGAGCTTTTGGTGAGCCGGCGAATTGACCAGATCTGCATCAGGATGCATCGGGCCATTAAGCAATCCAACCCGGATGATCGTGCGCAAAATACGGTGAACCGAATCATCCACCGCCGCCTGCGTCACGGAGCCATCCGCCAGAGCGGCTTTCAATTTGGGCACGCTCATGTATTCGCCGGTGGGCATTTCCAGATCATTCCCCGCCTGCACGGCGGCAGTTTCGTGAACGCCACCCCAGTCGGACATCACCAGACCGTCAAAACCCCATTCCTTCTTCAACACGTCTGTAAGCAGGTAATGATTGGCGCTGGAATGGAAGCCGTTGACCTGGTTGTAGGAACTCATGACACACCAGGCCCCGCCCTGTTGGATTCCTGCCTTGAAAGCCGGCAGATAAATTTCCCGCAACGCGCGCTCGCCAACGATCACATTCACATCGTTACGGTCGGTCTCCTGGTTGTTGCAATCGTAATGCTTGAGGCATGCCGAGACTCCGGTGCTTTGCATGCCCCGGACGTAGGCGACGGCCAGCCGCGCCGCGAGAAACGGATCCTCGCTAAAGTATTCACCGTTGCGTCCGCCCAGCGGGGAGCGATGAATGTTCACCGCCGGTCCGAGCATCACCTGAATGCCGGGACCTTTGTTGCGCGCTTCCACGCCGATGGCCTGGCCGATTTCATGGATTAAATGCGTGTCCCACGTCGAAGCCATCAAAACACCGGCCGGAAATGCCGTGGCCGTGCCCAAGGTGCCATCAGGTCCGCCGCGCACGCCCTGACCGGCGTCGGCCATCACCATGGCGGGCACGCCGAGCCGGGGGATCGGTTGGGTGGTAAAACCGGTGCCACCCAGCAAAGTTAGTTTTTCATCCTGAGTCAGACGGCCAAATAAATCATCCACGCGCTTTTCCAGTGGCGCAGCGGGTTGCTGGTAAATGGGGGTTTCCGCACCAAAAACGACGACTTGAACCTGCGGCCAAAACATTAACGGAACAATCAACAGCAGTTTTTTCATGATGGAATTATTGAATTCAGGGCAGTTGGACAGTCCGGGCGGTTAAAATGTTCACCGGGCCGAGCAGGCCGGATTCCGGCAAAGGTGAGTCCTTGGTAAACGGCTCATACGAACTCCAGGTGAACCGTTTCGATTCCGGCAGCGCGGCGTCGCCAATCATGCGGTTGGGCCAGAGATCGGCAACCTGGATTTCCAGCGTGTTTTGACCGGTTTTCAAGACTTGGGAAATGTTCACGCGAAACGGACTCTTCCATAAAATGCCGAGATTTTTTCCGTTCAGTTTCACCCGCGCCATGACTTGCACATCGCCGAGATCGAGCCAGCACATGGATTTTTGGTTCGCCGGTTCGGAAGCAGGTTTCCAGTTAAAGGTCCTCACGTAGGTCGCCGTGCCGGAAAAATATTTCACGCCGGCAATCGGGGAATCACTCAACGAAATAAGATGGTCCAACGAAATTTTTGGCGGGGCTCCCCATTTGGGCGGAAATTGAACCTCCCACGGCCCGGTGATTTCCTTTGGAGCCGGAACGGAGGCTACCTCCGTGTGCCGCACCATTCCATTTGCAGTTCCCAATTCATAACGCCCCGGCTGCGACGCAACAAGTTCCAGCCGGCCCGCCGCATCACAACGGATTTCCGCCGCCCGGCTCGCTGCGGGGACCTGCCAGCTCAAGTGGATGTTATCGTTGCCCGGACCTTGAAAGTATTCGATGCAGAATGCGTATTTTTGTCCCGCCACCAGATTGATCTTTCCGGTGTGCGCCTCGTTGCCGCTGTCCAGGCTCCAGTGCTCAATCACGGGTTTGTCGTCAATGAACAGGCGGCACCCGTCGTCGGCGTAAAGGCAAAACGAATACTCGCCCGATTTCAGGGCGGTCAACGTGCCGGTCCAGCGCGCCGACCAATTCTCAGCGGGAATCCCTGCCGCCGGCGAACTACTGTTCCAGTCAAAGTTGACCCCGGCATCCGTGCGAACCACCGTGGGTTTGCCGCCCAAGTCGGTGTTCGTAAAATATTCCCCGGTCAATCCCCGCTCTCCGCCCGGTTCGGTCGTGAAAATGATTTCCGTATCAAGATTGATGCTGTCAGGATCGTGGCCGCTGATGGTAAAGGGCCGGCCATCCATTGTGTATTTCAACACGAGCGTTTTTACCGTGCCGAAAGCCGGATCGTCACCCTCCGCCAGCCTGGCAACTTGAAAACTGAGTTCGCCATTGTCCACCAACTGCTGAACCCTGGCCGTTACATCGCGGGTGCGGGCAGCATCGCCGGGCACACCGTAGGTGGCATTTTGAATCCGGATCAGCGGCAGCCTGGTCAGCGGCAACACCGGCTGGCCATCACGGGTAAAACTCACTACGGGATCGAACGACTTGGTTGACGGACGAAAGATGATGAAAGTCGAGCCGCTCGCTTCGAGGCGCAACGGAACGGAAATGCCGGACGCAGTTTTTTCATACATGGCGATGGGCGATATTGCGCCCGTCTGCGGATTCCATAATTCCGGCCGCAAATTTTTCACCCGGAAATCGCATTGGGCCTCCACTGAAACGGCGCTTGCGTTGGCGACAAAATAGATTTCTGTGCCGCCATCCTGCCGGTGAATCCAGTTCAGCTTCACGTTGGACGCGAAATCCGACGGTGTTTGCAGCCGTTTCAGCACATCCTGCAGCGGCTGACCCCAGATCACCCGGCCCTTGCCAAAGGCATGTTCGGTCACGGTTTGGCCGTCGCAGTCGCCCCAGATTTCCGCCGCCAGGCCAGCCACCTCAGAATCGCATTTCGGATAATCGGCAAGGCTCGGTGAAGCTGTGGGGCGCGGTCCGTAAATCGTGGCTCCGTCGGCGACGAGTTGTTTGATTTTTTTGACGAGGGCCGGAGTCATCAGTCTGGTTTCGGTCGGGAGCACCAGCAGCCGATAGCTCATGCCATCGGGCAAAACAAGC
>JAJXXI010000666.1 GCA_021781185.1 bacterium | reverse complement strand
CAACGCCACCAGGCCGGCGATGACCAGCAGCAGCACCAAAACCGGTTGTTTAAGACGGCCGTTCATTGGCACCCAGGGAGACGCCGGCGAGGAGATTGGGGGTTCATAATTTCACCCTCCAAGCTCTCCGTCCGGCACCGTGTGCCGGCACGACTGGCGCTCGAATTTCATCAATCTATTTCCTTTTCCAAAACGCGTCCTGCCAGCGCTTTTGTTTCTCACCGGCTTCGCGCAGGAAGGGCGCGAGCGCACCGAGGTTGACCAGCCGTTCGTTCAGCCAGTGAAACGGCTGATGCAGCAGGCGGGCAAAATCCACGAACAGCACCACGCGGTAGCCGGTCGTGTCATTCCAGACTTCATGATTGAACGTGTCGTCAAAGATCAGCGCCTCGCCTTCGCGCCAGGAATAAAAATCATTACCGATGCGGATGCGCACGCGTTCGCGTGGTTCCGGCACCATCAGGCCGAGGTGAAATCGCAGAATGCCATTCCATGCGCCGCGATGCGCGGGAATGTGTTTGCCGGGTGACAGAATGCTGAAGAAGGCCGTGGTCATGCCGGGAATTTTGCCCAGCAACCGCATGGTCTCCGGACAGCGCTGCGCATTTTGCCCGCAGTCCATGCCGATGCCCGCGAGAAAAAACGTCTTCCAGTTGGCGTCCGACTGGATGGCGCCAACCTCCTTGAGAATGTCCTGAAAGCTCGGCATCTGGTCGCGAAAAGTCATCACCTCGTCGAGTTCCTTGCGGATGAGTCCCCATTCGCGCTCGATTTCCGCCGCCCACGGAAAGAGGCGTGGATCATAGATGTGCGGGTCGCCATGCCGCGAGACGCGAGCGACACTCCACTCCATGCCATTCTGGAGCGCGACGCCGCAGCGATCCAAAACAGTGCGGTTGGAATTGAGCGTGTGCCGGCGGTGACGCAGGTCTTCCGTTGCGGCGCGCGAACGTTCAGGGGTGACGACGGTTTGCATTTCAGCCTTTTTTTCAAGCTCATGGTTAACCTTCGAGGAGCGAAAATCGAGCGAATAAGCGATCGCCGCTCAGCGTCCGCGAAATTCGTCCATCAGCTTCAGAATGCCTTCGCGGATTTCAAACAGCTCCCGGCGCGCTTCCCGGACCATTTTCTCCGGCAACAGCTTTTTGGCGGCGAGCGCCTCCAGCCCCGCCTGCGATTTGTGCAGATGATGCAGCGCGCGTTTCAAGCAGGCCACGGTAAAGGCGTCATCGGCAAACCCGCGCCCTTCGGCAATCCCGTTCAAGGCGCCGGCCAGCTTGGCCCCGGTGGTTTGAAACTCAAAAACAAATTTTCCCCAATCCGCGTCCTCCGACCGGGCAAAACCCAGTTTGTCCGATTGCTTCCAGAACTTGACCGCGCTCTCCGAGCAACGGTGCTGAAGCGGATGGCAGATGTCACCCTCTTCCGTGCGAATCCAGTCAATGCCCTCGCGATGCGGATCGGGTTCGGGTGGCGGCTCGCTGGCGGCGGCTTCACAAATGGCGTTGATTTCCTCGATGGACAGCCGGTCGTCGGCATCCACTTGTTCGTCCTCGTCTTCCGTGTTCCAGCCCATCTCCCGGGCAATCTTCTCCTCGGCTTCTGCGGAGTCGCCATATTTTTCGAGCAGTTCCATGTATTTGTCTGTCCGGGCGTCAGACTCCTTCATCAGCTTTTCATAGTCATGCTCATCCCATTCCTCCTCCGGATCCTTCTGTCCTTTCTGATGCAGCTCAATCGCCTCGGTAAGCCGGCGCATGAAGTTTTCCATGCCGGCGGCGGCATCCGCCGCGCGCTGCCGTTCCTCCGCCGGGCTCAGCCGCCATTCCGGCGCGGAAATGGTCATTTGATAATCTGCGCTCTCGACGACCACACGCCCGTTCTCCGCGCTGAACCATTCGAGGTAAAGCGAATTCGCCATGTGTTCCGGCGGCTTTTCCTGACGCCGGATCATTTCCAGCGCCTGCTCCAAAGGCACATCAAACACCCGCACCTTTCGTGACGCCGTGAAATCGCCAATGCTGCCCCGTTGAACCGGATTCAGCGTATCCAGATATTGGTGTGCCAGGCATTTCTGCGGATTCGTAAAAGCGAGCAGGCAGCCGGCAAGATCGGCCTGTGCATTCCCCTTGAGTTCCAGCAGCACCGGCTCGGTGCGGCCTTCAACCCAGAGCTTACCGCGCACGCTGCCTTTGACGCGATTGTCAATCTCACCGCGCACCACGCTGTCATGGATTCGGAGGGCCATAAACCAAGGTTGCCAAAAGTCACCGAGGCACGACAAGATTTCCGTGGCAGGATTTTAGTCAACTTGTTAAAACGTCGCATGTCCTACAGCCAACCTGAGTTTTTCGATCCGGTGGAAGATTGTGGCTGGTGTTCTTCCCGTAAGATTCTGGCCCGCCACGCCTCCGAACCGTTGTCTCCGGTTGAACTGGACGGACGCTCGTTGCCCGGCCGTCTGTGGAAACTGCTTTACGCAGTCGCGATTTCACCAATCACCTGTGCGATCGCAGTTTCTGCAACCTCCTGTGGAAGCAATGGATCAATGAACCGACTGCCGACATCGCATCGGAAGCGGAATCCAGCACCCATTGGAGCCGTAGCACCATGTCAGCGGCCAGTGGATTAAGAGCCGGTCTGAAAAATCAAAATAGTGAAGTGTTCATGCGAGTCTGCGGGGCATGAGGCGGGGCATGGCGAGATAAATCCAGCCGACGGCGAAAGCGGTGGTCTGTTCGTAATCGCGCACGAGGCGGCGGCAGTGCAATCAGCCAGCCGAAGGTGCCTTCAACCACCCAGCGTTTGGGCAACACTTGGAAGCCGGGCACTCCGGCGAGCCGTTGGACGACCTCCACCACCAGCTTGGGATGCTGCGTCTGCACCAAGCGGCGAACTCCGGTCCGTTGAAGCCGCCGTCCACCCACAGTTTGAGAACTTTGGGGAAACGCTGATTTATTTTTGGTTTCCGCTGTTTATTGGAGACGGGGAGGTTTTGGTTTTCTAAGCCTGCGGCCATGACCCATCCGCCGAATTTTTTCCCAAGCCGAGTTTGCCACCAAAAGGAAAACGACCCGCCGGGAAAAGTTCCTCACGCGCATGGAAAGCCTCATTCCGTGGACGAAACTGCTGGCCGACATCGAGCCGTTCCATCTCAAGGGGCAACGCGGACATCCGCCCATCGGGTTGGGGCGAATGTTGTGGGTTTATTTCCTCCAGCAATGGAATGGCCAGGCTGACGAAGCCCTCGAAGACGCGCTCTACGACAGTCAGGCACTCCAAGGATTTGCCCGGATTGATCTGGCCGCCGAGGCGTGCCTGATGTCACCACGCTCTTGAAATTCCGGCGGTTGTTTGAAGTCCACGACCTGTGCAAAGGTCTCTTCAGTGCCATTAACGCCGATCTCACCGCGCGCGGCCTGCAACTGCGCGAAGGCACGCTGGTGGACGCCATCCTGATCGCCGCGCCCCCTCCGCCAAGAACAAGGAACGGCAACGCGATCCGGAAATGCACCAGACCAAGAAAGGCAACCCATGGTATTTCGGGATGAAAACACACATCGGAGCAGATCGGGACAGCAGACAGGTGCCTACCGCCGTGGTCACCGCCGCCTACGTGGCAGACATTACCAAGGCCCCAGAACTGCGGCACGGACAGGAACAACAAGTCCATGCCGACGCGGGTTGCACCGGCGTGGAGAAACGAGCCGAGATTGCGGCCTTGGAACGGAAGACAGAGTGGCAGATTGCGCGCAAACGTGGGCAGATCAAAAGCCTGGCCGAAGGCAAAGAGAAAGAAACGCTCAAGGCGGTGGAGAATGCCAAAGCTGTGGTGCGAGCCTTTGTAGAACATCCCTTCCACATCGTGAAGAACCTGTTCCCGCATCGGCAAGTGCGGTGTCGCGGTCTGGCCAAGAACGGGCATCAACTTTGCACGCGCTTTGGACTTGCCAAGATGGTGATCGGAGGACGCACCGCCACGACATGAAAAAGCAGGAATCACCATGAATAAACCCGGTTGATACGAAAAAAACGGCGGACCAAGCCCGCCACCAAAGCAGAACCGTCCTGCAAACTCAAGCTGCGGGACCCTAATCTCCGCTGCAGGCGCGTCATCTTCCATCAACCCAAAGTGAAATTTGAAAACTCGGCTTTATTCAGCGTCTCTCAAGTGTTTTCTCAAACCGCGCACTCCCACCATTTCAGACTGCGTGGGAAACACAAAGCGACACCGCTTTGGCACACACGCAGCAGTCTAAAAATCCCAAGCACATCGCCTTTAAAAAGCGCTGCCGGTGCCTCACTCTGCCGGCGCAGTCCAAATTGCAAATCACCTCCCCTGACCATCCGTGCGGAACGGTTCGGCGGGCAGGCCGGCGGCGTTGCAGAAATTCGGCTGCGCGGTTTCATTCCAAGCGAAACGGACGGCCACCGGTTTTTCGATTCCCGCAGCAGAAACCTCCACGGTTTTGCCCACAATCTTCGCTTCCGCAGGAACAAACTGGCCGTCCGCGCTGGCAATCGTGAACCACGTCAATGGTTTGCCATCTTTGCTCATCAGACCACCGTCCACGTGGTCGAACTTCAAAATCGCCCGACCGGATTTGAATTTCGCTCGGGTGAAGACCGGGCCGGAGCATTCGACTTTTTGGCCGTAGGTTTCAGCGCGGGCAAGCAGCGCGAGGCGGTGCCCGACATCCTGCTTGTCGCGCGGGTGAATGTCGTTGAGATTGTTCACCAGG
>JAJXXI010000371.1 GCA_021781185.1 bacterium | reverse complement strand
CTGGGGATGGACATATAGCTTCTTGATCTGTGAGAGCTTTGAATTGCTCATCAGGCACTGCTGGATGCGCAGGAGCACCTGGGAAACAATCTTCAGGTCGCTGTCCACGAACATGTCGAGCGTGTGCGTGACGACGCCTTCCGTGGAATTTTCCACCGGCACCACGCCGTAATCCGCCGTGCGCTTGCTGACTTCGGTGAAGACGTCGCCGATGGTTTTCTGCGCGGAGTAATCCAGGCTGGCACCGAATTTCTGGATGGCCGCCTGATGGGTGAACGTGGCTTCCGGCCCCAAATACGCGATGACCATGGTCTTTTCGAGCGCGAGCGCGCTGGACATGATTTCACGGTAGATGGCGCGAAGTTGCTCGTTGGTGATGGGGCCGGCATTGTGCCCGCAGACGCGGTCGAACACGGCGCGCTCGCGGTGCGGTGCGTAGATTTCCTCGCCGGCCTTGAGTTTGATGTCGCCGATGGCTAGCACATGGCGCGTGCGTTCGTTGAGCAGTCGGACAATCTTTGCGTCCAGTTGGTCAATCGCCTGACGATGTTCGGAAAGGCTCATTCCAAGGAAGAATGATGAATTGAGGGTGAAGAATCAATCCGTTCGTGTGGTTTTATTCATTGACTTCACCGGCCCAAAACCTATTCTGCGTCCTCCTAAAATTTATGCGGGAACTGCCCGGGGCAGTTGTCACCCGCCCCCGAAAGGAAGTGAGTGCAATGACAGAGATTAAACTGAAAAAAGGCGAACCTGTGGAACGTGCTTTGCGTCGGCTGAAGAAAAAAGTTGACCGCGAAGGCACGCTCAAGAACGTGCGTGCCCGCCGACAATTCGAAAAGCCGAGCGCCGTCCGCCGTCGCAAGGAAAAAGTCGCCCGTTTCTCCGCCATGCTTGCCGCGCGCCACGCCGACGACTAGGCCGTGATTTGCATTTCCCCGGCCGGGCGCGTCCGTTAGGATGCGTCCGGTCTTTTTTTTGTCCGAACCATGAACCAAGCCGCTGGCGGCAGGCTGCCGGCACCAAGATCCCGTAGCCATAATGTATTCGTTCTCCACCTGCTGGAATTCGGCGCGTCACATTGACGGCCGCCCGATGCTGCGCGAAATCCGCGAACTTGGGTTTGAATATGCCGAGCTGAGCCATGGCATCCGCCTCAGCCTCGTGCCCGGCATTCTGGACGCGGTCCAGGCCGGGGAAATCAAAATCTCCACCCTGCACAACTTTTGTCCGCTGCCCCTGGGCGTGGACAAGCCCGCGCCGAACCTCTACGAATTTTCCACCGAGCGCGGCCGGGACCGTGAACTGGCCATCAAGCACACGCTCAAGACCTTTGATTTTGCGGTGCGCGTCAAGGCTCCGCTCGTGGTGTTGCACCTGGGGCGCATGGAGTTGAAGGATTACGGCGGCAAACTGGAGGAAATGCTCGAACGCGGCGAACGCGAGACGCCCAAGTATCAGAAACTCCTCGCCGAGGCCGCCGCCAAGCGCGAAGCCTGTAAAAAGGGCGCGATGAAACGGCTCTATGAGACCCTGAAAATCATTCTGCCGGAAGCTGAGAAACGCGGGCTCGTCCTCGGCTGCGAAAACCGGGAGGCCGTCCAGGAAATTCCGATTGAATCTGATTTTGAAAATTTCCTCCGCGATTTTGACAGCCCCCACATCGCCTACTGGCACGATTGCGGGCACGGCCAGATCAAGGAAAACCTCGGGTTCATCCGCGTTGCGGAGCATTTGGAACCGCTGGCGAGCCGGTTGGCCGGGTTCCACATTCACGATGTCCAGTATCCCGCCCGCGATCACTGTCCGCCCGGCAGCGGCATGATTGATTATGCGGCCCTGAAACCGCTCGTCACCCGCGAACACATCAAGGTTTTCGAACTGAGCCCCAAAGTCCCGGTGGAGGATGCCAAACGGGGAATTGCGCATCTGAAAAGCATCTGGGGCGAGGAGTAAGCCTGCGATTCGCGGTGGACGGGCTGGCTCGCAATGCGTCACAAATCGTAAATGGTAAATCACCCATGACGTCAGATTCGTCCAGAGCCGTTGCCCGGGCAATTGTTGCCAGACTGCAACAAGCGGGCTTCGCCGCATTCTGGGTGGGCGGCTGTGTGCGCGATTTTTTGCTCGGCCGCGAGCCGCTGGATTTTGACATTGCCACGGATGCCAGGCCGGAACAGGTTGAAACGCTCTTCCCTAAAACGATTCCCGTCGGCAAAAAGTTCGGCGTCATCATTGTCATCGAGAACGGCCAGCAATTTCAGGTCGCCACGTTTCGCGCCGAGGCGGATTATCAGGATGGTCGCCGCCCGGAGACGGTGGTGTTCGCCAACGCCGGGGCCGATGCGCTGCGCCGTGACTTCACGGTGAACGGGCTTTTCTACGATCCGCTCACAGGGAAAATCCATGACTGGGTCGGAGGCGAACAGGATTTGCGCGCCAAAATCATCCGCACCATTGGCCGGCCGGAGGAACGCTTTGGCGAAGATCATTTGCGGATGTTGCGCGCGGTGCGCTTTGCCGCGCGGCTGGGTTTTGAAATCGAGCCGGAGACTTTCGCCGCCATTCAGTCGCTGGCATCCAAGATCAAACTCATCAGCGTCGAGCGCGTCCGGGACGAGTTGATCAAGCTGTTTGCGCCACCGGGGCGGGAACGGCTGAATGGATTGATGGCTGAAGGGATCAGTTTAGAAAATCGGCCTGGCGTCGTGGTTCCTGCCCAACAATCCAGCCAGCCAGCCAGTTCGTCCGCCGCGCGCGGCCTGATTTTACTGCGCGACAGCGGATTGCTCGAACACATTCTGCCGGAGCTGGCGGCGACAGCGAACTGCGAGCAGTCGCCGGATTTTCATCCGGAAGGCAGCGTCTTCAACCACCTCGTGCTGATGCTGGGAAAAATGCCGGCGGGCGCAAGCGAGTGCTTGCCGTGGGCGATTTTGCTGCATGACATCGCCAAACCGGTGACGGCGGAACGCGACGCGGATACGGGCAAGATCCATTTTTACGGCCACGAAAAAGTTGGCGCGGACATGGCGGAGACCATTTTGCAGCGCCTGCGATTTTCCAACCAACAGATCGCGGAAATCGTGACGTGCGTCAGGAATCACATGCAGTTCAAGGATGTGAAGCGGATGCGCAAGGCCACGCTGCGGCGATTGCTCCTGCGCGAGACGTTTCCATTGGAACTGGAATTGCACCGGCTGGACTGCCTCGGCTCATGCGGTGACCTGACGCATTACGATTTTCTAGTGGAGCAGGCGGAGGCGCTCAAGCATCTGCCGGCGATGCGTCCGCCGCTGTTGACCGGCAATGACTTGATTGCGCTGGGCGTGAAACCGGGCCGGGAACTGGGCGCGCTGCTGGCGGAAATCCGCGAACGGCAACTGGCTGATGACGTAACGACGCCGGACGAGGCGAAGGCATGGGTGCGGGGAAAAATCAGCCATGATCCATCGGCAATTGACTGACGGCTTCCGGCCACCGCCGCCACTAGGCGGTTCAATATTTCAGCGGCGTATAATAGATCGCCCGGATTTCGATGTCGGCACCTTCGCTCTGGATGCCGATATAGCCGGAATTGAGGGTGCATTCGGTGGTTTCGTTCATGAACTTGCCGTTGATGAATGATTCCACTTGGTTGTGGATGCAGATCGTTTCAGCCTTGTTCCATTCACCAACGGGATTTTCCACCGAATCGCCGCGCATTGGAATCGGCGTGTTCTTATCCATGCCCTTGTGTTCCTTCGATTCCGCGCCTTCCATCAAAAACAAATCGCCCTGCCGCCCATGTTTGCCTTGCACCTGAATGCATTGCGGCCACACCCGGTCGGGCGGCTGGATATGGACGAGAATACCGGTGTTGTCGGCCTTGGGCGCGACCTTGCGGAAGCGCCATTCGACGGTGAGAAAATAATTGCTGTAAACCTCCGTGGTGCGGATATAACCGGAGGGTTTGCCGGTGCAGTGAATGACGCCGTTGGTCACGCTCCACGTTTTCCGCGGATCGGCGTTGTTTTTCATGCAAAACGTCCAGCCGGTGAAATCCTTCTGGTTGAACAGGGCCACGGAGGTTTCCCGGGTGGGGAACGGCCGGGGAAAGGGTTTTCCATCCTGCGAAAAGGCGGCAATGCATGAGACCATCAACAGGCCGGCAATCGTAATGAATTTCATCGCGGCAGGCTGCGCGGTGAAGTTTTATTTGGCAAGCGGATTCAGGGTTGGCCGGCGACGAGTTCCGCGCGCCAGATTTCGAACTGTGCGGCCAGGTCAACGTGCTGGAGGTAATCCGTGTTCACGGGGCTGGCGATCATTTCCGGATGAGCGGCCTGGGCGTGCTGGAGGGCGTTGGCGATGTGGACGCCGCCGGCAAGGCATAACTCGCGGTTGCCGCAGCGCCCCGGCTCATGGTGGCAGGCCACGGCTTCCACAAGCGGGATCGGCAGGCCCCACAATGCCAGCAGATATGCGCCCACCTCGGCGTGCGTGGTCTGGAAATGTTCCTGTTCGACCAGAAACAGCGGCGTTTTGGTGTTGCGTGATTCCGCCAAAACGGCGGCGTATTCCTTGGGCAGTCCATCAGCGAGAATTAATTTGCCGATGTCGTGCAGAATCCCGGCGGTGAAGGCGAGTTCCGCAAATTGCGGGTCGCTGAGAAATTTATTGAAAATCTGCCGGCCCACGGCACCGGTTTGCGCCGAATGATTCCACAACTGTTCAATGGGAAAACCGGGAAGCTTGGCGCGGTCGAA
>JAJXXI010000499.1 GCA_021781185.1 bacterium | reverse complement strand
GTCGGCCTCGACTTGTCACAACACGGCGAGCGTGCCTACAATGAATAAAATCTATGAAAAAAATCGAAGCCATCATCAAGCCGTTCAAGCTCACGGAAGTCAAAGACGCGCTGAACGAACTCGGCATTCAGGGGATGACCGTCAGTGAAGTCAAGGGATTCGGCCGCCAGAAAGGGCACACGGAAATCTATCGCGGCAGTGAATACACCGTGGATTTTCTGCCGAAGATCAAGATCGAAACCGTCGTGGCCGACAACATTAAGGACGTCGCCGTCCAGGCCATCGTCAAGGCCGCCAAGACCGGCAAGATCGGCGACGGCAAGGTATTCGTCAGCGACATTGAGGAGGCCGTCCGCATCCGCACCGACGAGCGCGGAGAGGGCGCGGTGTAAGGACTTCGGCGGCACGCCGCCGGTTTTACACCACGAGCCGGGCGATTTCCGCCGTATAACCCCGGCGAAAATCCGGGAATAGAAATTCATATTTCAATTCCGCCATCAATTTGGCATTGCTCACGCGCTTGTTGGTTGTGCCGCGTCGCCGGCCGGCCTCGGGGTCCTCGGGCACGGCCGGCGGCAGCGGCCGTTGCAGTTCCGCCGCCAGCCACTCAAAGAAAGCCCGCTGACTGACCGGTTCGTGATCCACCGCATTATAAATTTCGCCGGGCCGTCCGCCGCGCAGCGCGGCAATGATGACGCCAATTAAATCGTCACGGTGAATCATGTTGAGCATCCGCGCGCCGTCACCGTCAAGGCGGGCGTCGCCCCGCAGAAACGCCTTGAACCAATGGCCACGTCCTGGGCCGTAAATGCCCGCCACCCGCAAAATTACCGCCGGAAAATTCTGGTGGGGCGAGCGCGAGCCGGCTGGTTCCAGCAGCATATTTTCCGTCTCCACCAGCACCTTTGCGGTCGGTGCTTCGGGATCGGCCGGGCTGGCTTCCGTCACCACCGAGCCGTCGTTTTGCCCATAAACGCTGGTGCTGCTGGTATAGACGAATTTTTTCAAGGCCGAACCGGCCAGCCAGGCAACGAGGTTGCGGTTGCCTTCGAGATATATTTCTCGGTAATCCTCCGGACCGCCGCCGCCGGACGCCGTGCAGTTCACCACCCAGTCGAAATTCCGGGGAATGTAGGCCAGCGTTTCCGGTTGCGTGATGTCGGCATGCAACGGCGTGATGCCGGCGGCCTTCATCTCCGCTTCCGCCAGCGCGCTGCGGCGCAGGCCGAACACGGCATGGCCCTGCCGCGCCAGTTCCGCCCCGAGCGGCAGGCCGATGTAACCGCAGCCGACAATCAAGACACGCATGGTGAATTAAAGATAGGCGATTCCCGGTGGCCGCGCCGCTCCAAATTGCGGTGATTTAATCGTATATTTGCCATTGCAGATGATTCAGTCCATCACCGCCGCGAAGCGCAGGCCGCGCGTGCTGATGCGCAGCTCCCGAAAGCCGAATTCCTTCATCACCATCTCGTAAATCAGGACGCCGGAAAGAATCACATCCGCCCGCAGCTTTGGCAGGCCGGGCACTTCCTTGCGCAATTCCAGCGGCAGCCCCCACAGGTTTTCCCGGTGCGCGATAATCCGGTCGCGGGTCAGCACAGTGCTTTCGATTTTGTCGCGGTCAAACCGGTCGAGTTTTTTTTCAAGGCGGGCCAGGATGCTGGTCGTGCCGCCGGTGCCGACGAGGCGGACTTCACCCTGCTCCAGTTTCAGGGCGGGGTCGAGTTGCGGCCGGACTTCGCCGTGCAGAAACTGTTTCACCCAGTCGCGACAGGCCTGAAATTCGGCGCTGGCCGGAGGGTCGCCGTGGGGGAATTTTTCCAGCAGCCGCACCGTGCCGAGCGGAAAGCTGTGGGCAAAATGCTTTTTCTGGCCATGCCCCAGAATGAATTCCGTGCTGCCACCGCCCACGTCAAGAATCAGCAGTGGATGTTGCGCCAGCCGCGCATCGCTCGCCACGCCTTGAAACGCCCAGTCCGCCTCGCGGGCACCCGTGATGATCTCCGTTTTCAGGCCGGAGGCGCGTTCGATCGAAATCGTCAGATCGGTCGGGTTCATCGCGTCGCGGGCGGCGCTGGTGGCGATGACGCGGGTGGAAACGGCCTGCCGTTCTCGTGCAACCTCGGCGAATTCCCACACGGCTTCGGCGGTGCGGGCGATGGGTTCGGGCTGGAGCCGGTGGGTTTCGTAAAAACCTTTGCCGAGCCGGGTCTGGCGGCTTTCCTCATGCACCGGGCGCACCTCGTTCCCCGTCACATCGGCGACGAGCAGCTTCACCGAGTTGGTGCCGACATCAATGACGGCGCGGCGGGCAGTAGCCATTTGCGGCTGAGGATAGAGAAATGAGGCGGTTGAACCAAAAGTAAAATGATGACATTTACCGGACATTGCATGCGGCCTCGAAGCGCGTAAGTTTCCGCCATGAACTTATTCTTCCTGCGGCATGGCATCGCGGTGGACCGCAGAACGTCCAGACATGCCAGCGATGCTGAACGCCCGCTCACGCCGAAAGGCCGGCGTCAACTGCGCAAAACTGCGACGGCCATTCACGGCATGAAACTTCGCTTTGATGTGATTCTATCCAGTCCACTCATCCGCGCACAGCAGACCGCAGAAATGGTGGCCGACGAGTTGCGGCTGAAACAGCGCCTGGTCCTGGCCGACGAACTGAAGCCTGGCGGCAACGCGAAAAAGCTCGTCCAGCGGATCAACCGGTTGAAGCCAATCCCCGAAAACCTGCTGCTGGTCGGGCACGAACCGAATCTGGGAGAATTGATTTCATTGTTCCTCACGGGCCGGATGGATGCGGGAATCACCTTAAAAAAGGGCGGGATGGCAAAGCTGGAAACCGATTGTCTGCGCGTCGGCAAACACGCCACGCTGGCCTGGCTGCTCACGCCGGCGCAAATGAAGTTGATGGCATAAAAGTGGAGTTCAGGCTTTGGCCGTCACGCGGAAATCCAACCTCCCGCTTCATCCGATTCGGAATGAGATTTTCTGGACGACCGACTTGCCGAAGCTGTGTTGCAGCCGGTCGAGGATTTCTTTGCGGCGATAGCGCACAATTTCTGTGAGCCACACACTGCTGTCCACGTTTACGAACAGCGTTCCCTTGTGCAAATTGGCTGGCTGTGCGTGGGCCGTGACCGCCGGATCAATGAGCGAATTCCAAACCTTCACCACCTCCGCCTCGGCCTGACGGGCGTCGAGCCGCAGTTCTTTCATCAAGCCGGGCAGAATGTCCCCGGGCCGGCGCGCGGGCGTGGCGCGGGCGGCCTCCAGCGGCGCGTAATCCACACCCCGCCACTGCGCCAGAACCTTGTTGCGGGCGCGCACGGTGAATTTCGGCTTGGGCGGCATCGGCAGGCAATTAAGCACAGATGAACACAGATGAACATAGATAAATTTGGTTGCCAGTCCCGGAATAGAGCGGCCCGCGCCGCCCGCCCCGGTTGCAATCTGTCCGCGCCGCCAGGAATTTTCTGCTTGAAAGGACTCACTTTGTGGTGCAAAGTCTTCGCATGAACCCGAATTGGGCGGCGGAAAATCTTCAAACCATCCGCACGTTGATGGAACGCACCGCGCTCTACCGCCGCGCGCTGGCACCCATCATGATCTTTGCCGGCGCGCTGGGTTTGGTGGCGTGCGGCCTCGGCGTCCTTTTCCACCTGGAAGCGCCGCGTGCGTTCGCGAGCCTGTGGTTGACCACGGCCGGCGTGGCCCTTGTGGGGTCTTTTCTGCTGGCCCGACGGCAGGCTTCCGCCGAGCGCGAACCGTTTTGGTCTCCGCCCACGCGCCGGGTTGCCCAGGCCTTGTTGCCACCCTTGGTTTCCGGATTGTTCATCAGCCTCGTCATGACTGTAGTTGATGCTGACTGGAGAATAAACCTGCCGATGGTGCTGTTCTGGATGTTGTTTTACGGCTGCGCCCTGCATTCCGCCGGATTTTTCATGACCCGCAGCATCAAATGGGTGGGTTGGGTTTTCATTCTGGGAGCCATGGGTATTCTGACGTTTCTCCTGTGGCAAAATGACACCGCGAACCCTGCGGCGGCCGGGTTGATCATGGGACTTTTTTTTGGCGGCCTGCAGTTCGCTTACGGTGTCTATCTCTACTTTACCGAGAAGAAAATTTCTGCCGCGTGAATCCGGAACTTTTTCTACAACTGGATCGCGTGATCCATGAGAAGGGCCGCCTGGCCATCATGTCGGGGCTCGCGGCCGCATCGGAACTCTCGTTCACTGAGTTGCGCGACATGCTCGGCATGACTGATGGAAATCTCACCACTCATATCCGCACCTTGCAGCAGGAAGGCTTTGTGTCCGTCGCCAAGTCCTATCAGAACAACCGTCCGCTGACCTCCTGCTCACTCACGCCGGCGGGCCGTAAAGCCTTTGCCGAATACATCAACTTGCTGGAACAAATCATCCAGCAATCCAAACCCCAATAAAATAATTTGAACAAACCGGAACGGCTACGGTCTTATACTTTGTAATACAAAGCAAAGCGTCAAACCAATATGAAAATCATCCGAGCTGAACATCTGGGCATGTGTTTCGGGGTGAGGGACGCCATTTCGCTGGCATTGGAAACCGCGAAAGATGAGCCGCTGACCATTCTGGGCGACCTCGTCCACAACGAAACCGTATTGGCGAATTTGCGGGCGCGGAACATTCGCATTGAACAGCAACCTGTTAATGCGAAAACGCGCACCGTGATGATTACGGCCCACGGTGCTTCCGAACGCAAACTGGCCGAAACCCGCG
>JAJXXI010000418.1 GCA_021781185.1 bacterium | reverse complement strand
GGCTGGTGCCATCGTTTGTCATGCCACTCAGCTTGGCAGGCATTCCTTAAAAAGGACCGCCGCGCGGAAACCCACCCAATCCACGCGGCGGTCATGTCAGATGTATTTTCTTCCAGCTATTTTACCGAACCAGCCGGTAGAACTTGGTTCCATCACCTTTGGGTATCGTGACCTGCCACTGGCTGCCGGCAAGTAGTGGAGCTGGAGATGCCTCCGTAATCCAAGTGCCGGAAGTGAGGTTGGTGGTGGATTGCAGCGAATAAGCCCCGCCCGCCACCGGCCATGAAATCACCAGGTTGCTGCCGGAAACTGCGGCGCTTGCCTTCACGCTGCTCGCCAGCACCTGGTTCGGTCCAAGCACCTGGGTGGACAGCACGTCGTTGGGAGACAATGCCCCGTTGTAAATGCGGAACTCATCCACATTCAGGTCGGGATACGGATCGGCATTGTAAAGCGACCGTCCAACATAGCTGAGCAGATTGCTCACGGAACTCATCGGAATCGTTTGACTGGTCATGGCTGCCAGAATGCCGTTCGTATAAATCGCCATGTAACCGGCCGGCTGATTAAACACGGCGGTCACATGGAGGTTTGTGCGGCCGCTCCAGTTGACATCGCTAACGCCTTGTCCGCCATACCAAGTGGGGTATTTATCACTGATCGTGATATTCCCGACCTGAGGGGCGCAGAAAATTGCATTGTATCCAGACGCCTGGCCACCGCTTAAAACATTGGTGCCCGTGCCGCCAAAGGACCACAACGCGCAGTTGGCTGGCAATGTAACCATGTCGGCCCAAATTTCCACCGTCACGGCGGTATAGTTGCTCAAAATTCCGGCAGGCAGTTGGAGATAGTTCGTATTGGCCGCACGCAGCGACAACACGCCATTGGTAAAGGCCCCAGCCGTGGGAACTGCGTTCGTCCCGGAGGCCATCACCGTGCCATCCCAAGCCGCACCCCCCACTGAGTCCACCGCCGTGCTGCTGCCATTCGCGTCGTTGAAACTATATTCATGAACCAAAGTTGCCGGCGGTGCCTGCACCACCGTGACTGTCGCCGTGTTCGTCAAACCCTGATAGACAGTGATCACGGAAGCCGTGCCGGGATTGACTCCGTGAAGCAGGCCGTCGGTGCCGTAAACCAGCACATTGGTGTCGCTGGTGGAAATGGTTAACCCCACTGGCGGAACGACGCTGTTGCCAATAAGGTCCCAACCGGTCAGACCGGTGTAATTCGCCAGCAACTTCACCTGCCCAGTCTGGAGAACCTGCAGTGTGGACGGGGCTTGAATGGAAAGCGACACAAACGTGCCCGGACCATTGGTGACGCCCGCCGGGATGGAATCGGGACCGGCGGCATCGCTGATGGCAATGCCCTGCCCGGTCAGCGCGCCGTTGTAAATGCGATACTCGTCAATGTTGACGTCCATGTAGGAGTCGCCCGTATAAAGCGACCGGGCAAGGTAGTTGAGCACGCTGCTCACTTGATTCATCTGCCAGGTCACGGCAAGGTTTTTCCCCGCCAGCACGCCGTTAGTATAGACGGCAATCCAGTGTGCCTGCGGATTGAAGACCGCCGCGATGTGGAGATTACTCTTCAAACTAAGATTGCCATAGGTGCCGGCGGTGTTTTCAGGTCCCTGCCAGCCGGGGTCAGTCCCAGTAATGCCAATGTGGCCGGCACTCGGCTGCATATAAATATAGTTTTCCCCGGCACCACCGCTGTCGGTATTGCCGAAACCGAAGAAGAAGCAATTTCCAGGAAGCGCGGTCGGGAAACTGGCCCAGGCCTCAATGGTGACCGCTGGATAGTTGCTGATGACGCCCGAGGGAAACTGGACATATTGCGAGCTGGCGGCCGCCAGTTGCAATTGATTGCCGGCAAAGGTGCCGCCATTCGGCAGCGTGCCGTCCCACGCCGCGCCACCCACTGAATCGCTGGCGTCAGCGGTGAAACTATAACGGTGGGCCAGCACGGATACGGGCTGGACGACGCTTATGGTTTGCGTCGAAGTCAAACTTGCGTATTGGGCGATGATCGTGGCGGAACCCTGTCCGACCGCGCTGATCACGCCGTTGGAGTTGACGGTGAGAATATTTGTGTCGCCGGAGGTGTAACTGCACAACTTGGTAATGCCGATTGGGCTTGAGAATTGCGACGACGTGGCCGACACGGCGGCCGACTCGCTGCCGCCCTGAACCAACTGAAAAAGCGGAGCCTGCAACTGAATGCTGTCAACGGTGACACCAGTCAGGCTGACTGTATCGGGACCGGCCAACTCACAACTTGCCACTTGCAACGGGTCAAGCGCGCCGTTCCAAACCCGGAACTCATTTAATGCAACATCCATGTAGGAATCAGCCGCATAAAGTGAGCGGGCAATATAATTGATCTGGTTGGTGACGGCGCTCATTTGCGTGGTGACCGAATTATTCCGCGACACCAGCACTCCATTGGTATAAAGCTCGATATAACCAGCCGCCGGATTGTAAACCGAGGTAACATGAATGGTCTGGCCGCTGAAGTCGCCCGCACCGCCAGTGCCTTGCTCTCCCGAATATCCAGGATCGGTTCCGCTAATGGCGATCCGACCGCCTTTGGGCTGGCAGAAGATATAATCAATACCCAAACCCGCGCTGTTCGTGCCCCCAAACCCATACAGAAAGCAGGCACCCGGCAGCGTTCCGAAAGTGGCCCAACAATCAATGGTCACAGCAGTGTAATTGCTCAACACGCCGACCGGCAACTGGACATATTGCTGACTGGCCGCAGACAAGAGCAACTCGCCGGGCAAATCAACCAGATCGCCGCCATTGGGCAGCGTGCCGTCCCAATCCGTTCCGCCCACCGAATCGGCAATGGTGGCCCCGATATTGCCACTGCCATTGTCCGTGTCACTGAAACTGTAGCGGTGAACCAGTGTTTGCGCCGATGCCGTCCACTGCATCATCAGGACGACAAATAATGCGCAACTCCAGCATAGAGCCGCGCGGCCAAGGTGATTTATTGTTTTCATGTTTCTGTCAGGTTTGGGTTTAGTTTGGATTTGCTTAATATTTGCTGCTTAGAGTCGAACCAGGCCGTTTCATTAATAATGATTTTAAGGGGTATTCGCCGCCATCTTGGCTTGTCCACGACCGGCAGCGAAAGCGACCTTCACAATTTGATTTGACGACCGCCCTGTCGGCGGCGCAAAACCAGCAGGCACGCGCCACCGAGCGCCGCCAAGGCAATGCTGCCGGGTTCGGGAACGGGGGCAATAATGCCATTGATCGTGCCAACGCTGGCACCGGCACCGGCAGTGTCGAGCGCGGAAACCTGCGAAGCCGTCAACTGGCCATTGTATAGGAGAAAGGCACTCGTCGTTTCCGGCGCAGAGCTGTCACCAAAACTAGCCCAAGGCTCATTGACAGCACCGCCAATGGCGAACGTTTGGACGCCCGCCAAACTGGTGCTGCTGAAGGCCTCCTGCAACGAACCCACCAAAGCACCGTTAATGTATTGGCTGAATGTGTAGGTGGGAGCATCGTAGGTCAGCACCAGGTCATAAAGCGTGCCCACCGTGAGCGTATAACCGGCAACTGTGTTCCCATAGCGATTGTATGGTTGGTTCAATGGGTTGCCAGTGCCGCCACCGCCCACAAGGCTTCCCCAGTTAAAACCGAGCAAGGTGCTGACGCCGGTATAGCCATCGCCGATATAAGTGTTGGGCGCACCGCTGCTGCCCCCGAACAGAGCCACCCCGCTGCCGCTGGCAGGCGTGACCCAGTCCTGAATCGTGAAACTTCCGGTGAAGCTGTTAAGCGAACCGGAGGCAAACGTCAGGCCCGTGTTGATGGAATTGCCACTTGGCCCTGCGGTAATGGTCAGGCCGCTGCTCGTCAGAAAAGTATTGGCGTCATTATTCAGAGTGGCCGTCGTGTTTCCAGTCTGGTCCACCACCGTGCCGCCACCAGCCACGGTTCCGTAAGTCCCAAAATTAAAATATGTTTGCAAGGACTGGGCACTAGCCGCAACGGCAAAGGCCAGCAGGAGAGCCGAAGCCGACAGGACGACTTTTCGTTTACCCCGAATTATTGATTGGTTGAATTTCATGATTGATTTATTGGTTTTATGCTTTTGTGATAGAATCAAACTTGAACATTACCACCAGAAACTGGGAGGGGGTCCTGCACCGGGATTGGCCTGAAAACTCCACTGGTTCATGTCGTCAAATTTGCGCCATGCGACATGGCCATCCTTGAATCCAATATTGCCGCCGGCTGGAAACTTTCCATTCAGATGCGGGCTGGTATGGAAAAGCTGCGGTCCGCCCAGACTGCCCCCGGGCACCTGCGTATAATTATAAGTGTAACGATTGGCGTAGGTGCCGCCACCAGGGCTTGAAATCGTCGCACACATGAACAGCTCCCGATCTGAAACATCCACCTTCACCGGTGGCAACAGGCTGTTTTTGGGGTTGGGGGTTGTTTCCGCTTGCAAAGTGGTGTTTTGCGCCGCCGGCTTGACGTCACAATACTTGCCCGAAAAGGCGAAGACATAGCCGGCCACGTGGAATTTCGATACGCTGTAGTTCCATAAATTAGTGGGCCCGGAAAAATTTTCCTGATCCGTAAAACGGGACATCGTTCCGGGATCGTAAAAAACCTTCTTGCTGCCCGCGACCGATTGCAGCATCTGGTCGCCCACATCCCACGGAATGTCCCACGGCCAACTCGCCCCGGTTACGTTGTTATATTGCGGCAGCTTGCCGCCGTTGCCGTCGTCCCCCGCG
>JAJXXI010000194.1 GCA_021781185.1 bacterium | reverse complement strand
GGCGGCGCGTTGCGCCAGATTGCGCACTTCATCCGCCACGACCGCGAAACCCGCACCAGCCTCACCGGCCCGGGCGGCTTCAACCGCCGCGTTCAGGGCCAGGATGTTGGTTTGGAAGGCGATCTCATCAATGTTCTTGAGAATCTTGGTCACGTCCTCGCTGGCCACCTTGATGGAGTCCATGGCCGCCAGAAGAGTTTTCATTTGTTCAGCGCCCGCATCGGCCGAGCGGCGGGCCTGGACGGCGGTTTCCTTGGCATGCAGCGAATTATCGGCGTTGCGCTTGGTCATGCTCGCCATCTCTTCGAGCGAGGAACTCGTTTCCTCCAATGAGGCGGCCTGTTCGCTCGCCCCTTCCGCCAGCGATTGACTCGCGGCAGACACCTGGCCGGCGGCACTGGCCACTTGGCTGGAGCCTTCGTCCAGCGCGCCCGCCACTCTGGTCAGCACCCGGCTGATCCCCTTGACGATGATGTAAGCAAACAGCATCCCCAGAGCAATACCCACCACTGCCAGCACGGTCGTCAACGTGTTGGCCAAAGCCATTGTCTTCTGACTGGAGGCAGCGGAGTTGGCACCAAACTGCACATTCTCTTGGAACAGCGAATTACACTCCTTCATATACGCTGCATAGGCCGACTGCACGGCGGGAAGGAGCTGCTGCACTGCCGCGCTGTTGCCGGCACGACTCGCGGCCAGCAAAGGTTCGATGGCTTTAAGATCGGCATCCCGGGCGATGGTAACCTGCTTAAATTGCTCCCTGTCCTCGGCGCGTGAAATGGTCTTTTCATAGTCATCAAGCACCTTCTGGATTTGCGCCTGTTGTTCAACAATCCCGGCGTCGGCGGCTTTCTGCTGTTCTGGTGTTTTTGCGTTAATCTGGCGCGAGATATTGAGTTCGATCTCGCAGGCGAGATATTTGACCTGGCCAACGGTGCTTATACCGGGCAGGGCGTGGTTGATCACCTCTTCCTGATGGGCCTTGATTTGCTTGAGGAGCACAAACGAAGTGAGGCCCACGATTGCAAGAATGGTAATAATTATCGCGAAGCCAAAGGTAACGCGTTTTCCGATAGTCCAGTTTTTCATATGGGTTGCTCTTTTAATGTGGTAATCAATTTGTTGTTGTGGTTTGAGTGGTGCTTAGTTGCTTACAGTCAGTTTCCGAAGGCATGTTGGGAATGCCGACCACCTTCGGTAGAAGGACAATCTCACAAACAGGTTCAGAACCGATGGTGTAAAGCCCCTCTTTGACTTGAAAGAGGACGAAAGGAATATTTTTGATAACTGGGATTTCATGCTGTTCGTATTTTTTGTTTGTTCGCTGATGACTGTTCAAAAATCCTTGAAATCACCTTCCAGAGGAAGGTGACTGCGGCCTTTGGCAGGTCCTGTCACCGTTGGTTTTGATTGAACCATGGCGTTTTTGCGGACCATGTCAGGCTGTTTTGGTTGGGATTGCATGTCGTCGTAATGAGGGCTGTTGTAAAAATCGCATTGCATACAGTTCTTGATTTTGTGCGCAAAACTGCCCTGCACCTTGCCACCGCACAGGGTGCCCGCCAGCGATGCGCAATCTTGTCCGTGATCCGGATACGCCGGGCAAACCCCGAGTTCCCTGGCTTTCGCGCCACCGGCTTCACGGCCGCATTGCTTGAATTCCCAGCAGTTTAACTTACGATCTGTCGCTGCCATTCGAAACAAGGAACCGTTGGCACCCGCTTTGGATGGAACACGTTGTCGTTGAGCCGATGCCCGAATCCGACTGGATTGAGAAGGAATACTGGCTTGCTTATCCTGCCCAATGTTTCCGCCCGCCAGTTGCAGCAGTTCAACCACGGATTCCTTCAGGACTGCAGCTTGACCATTGAGTTCAGCCGCTGCGGCTGCACTCTCTTCCGCACTGGCGGCATTGGATTGAGTAACCTTGTCCATCTGAGTGACAGCAGTGTTGATTTGAGTAATACCTTGGGTTTGTTCAAGTGAGGCCCCGGCCACTTCAGCCACTAGTTCGTCCACCTGACGCACTTTGACCACAATGTCGTTCAAGGCCCCGGCCACCTTTCGGCAAATGTCAACACCCTGTCCCGTATTGGTAATCGCTCCTTCGATTTTATTAGCGGTTTCCTTGGCCGCCTGCGCGCTGCGTTGGGCCAGGTTGCGCACCTCGTCGGCCACCACGGCAAAGCCGGCCCCGGCCTGGCCAGCGCGGGCGGCCTCGACGGCGGCGTTCAAAGCGAGGATGTTGGTCTGGAAGGCGATTTCATCAATCGTCCTGATGATTTTGGCGATGTCGTCACTGGACACTTTGATGGCCTCCATCGCAGCGCTCATGGATTGCATATCGCCCGCGCCCTTGTCGGCGGCGGTGCGGGCTTCCTTTGCGAGGTCGTTGGCCTTTCGGGCGTTTTCAGAGTTGCGCTTGGTCATGCTGGACATTTCCTCCAGCGAGGAACTGGTTTCCTCCAGCGATGCTGCCTGTTGGCTCGCTCCTTCGGCCAAAGACTGGCTGGCAGATGAGACTTGGCTGGCGGCGTTGGCAACTTGCATGGAACCTTCGTTCATGCATAGTGCCAGTGATCGCAACAAGCTGCCCAATTTGCGGGTGATGATGGCGGCAATGACAACCCCAAAAACCACGCCAATAATCCCGCAGACGATGGCAAGGGTTGAGGAAAATGCCGCAACCCCGGCAGTTTTTTTCGTGGCAACGGTGGTGTCATCCAGACCAAGGGAGGCGACTTTGTGTGCCTGTTCAATGATACTGGCTGCCAAAACAGTTTGTCGCCGGGCCACTTCCTCGCGCGCATTCCACGTTTCCTGAAATCTTTGAATTCCGACCCGATAGCGCTGGCAGGATGCGCGGCATTCCGCGATCAGTTTCTTGTCATTTTGAAAATCGGTAATCTTGTCCAGCTTGTCGAATTGCGTGTTGATGGTATCCAACAAACCGAGGGAGTCCCCGAGGATTTTTGGATTGCGCTGCGCTTGCGCTTTCCAAGTGTTTCCCAATAGCAGGTTCCCGGTTCGAACGATGTCCGAAAGATAACTGATGCGCTGCAGATTCAAGTCAAGCTGATCGCCGTCAATGTCGGCGGCGATCTTGCCCTGCATGGCTTCCGTTTGTCTTTCCAAGAACAGTGAGCAAATGGAAATGAAGTTGGTTCCGGCCGCGAAGGCGCTGGTCCGTTCCATCCCCAGCGTTTCGGTGAGATTGGTTCGCTGCTCTGTCAGTGCTTCAAAATCGAGCACCGTATTATCCATGAGAACCGCCGCTTCTTTCAGTTTGGCCGGTTGGCCAGAATTGCCAACCCGCGCTTTTGCGTCCGCCAGCAACTTTTTAACTTCACCGAGTTGGAATTGGACTTCCACCAAAAATGACTCCATGTCCGTGTAACCATAATCATGCAGGCTCGGAACCATGGCCAGCGCGTGGCGTTCAATATTATTGGCCAGCGTGACATCAGGGATATCATCAGTCGCTAGCGAATTGGACAGCCGTCCGATTCTTTGCATATTCACGACGCCAATTATTCCCAAAACCAAAATCACCAGCACAAGCAGGCCAAAGGCCAGCCCCATGCGGACGGTTAAACTCATGTTCTTTTTCATTTTTTATTTCCCCATTCTCAATACAATTTCTCGTTTTAAGAAATCATCGGCGTGCCGCATCGGAACAGAGGGATTTTGCAACCGCGGCACACCTGTTCGGCAATGAACTTGAAAAGTTATTCGAGAAGAAAACCGACATAATACACCCCGATGATTTCACCGGCCGCGTTCTTGACCGGTTCATAACCCGCCTCGTATTTCTTCCCAAGGATGTCCACGGTTCCATAGAACGCCCCCCCTTTGGAAATGGCGGCATAGGCCGGGCCATTTGGATCCAGAATGGTGCCCACGGCGCGGTTTCCATCGTTCAGAACATTGGTGCTGATCCGAACAAAATCCGTGCCCTTCTTTGAAAAGAAGGTGGCGGTGCAGTTGAAACGCGTCTTCAATCCATCAACGATGGTGTAATCGCCATTGATTTTAGTTGTGCCAAAGAACAGTTTTGAACCGTCGGCTTTCGGTTCGCCCAGCTTGGCCGCCTCTACTTGCATCACCTTCATGGCTTCCTTGACCTTTTCGGCATCCGAGCTTTGCGCCTGAGCCGGAATCACACTACTCAACATTGCGCCAGCCAATAAAAACAAGGCAATTGACCGGATTCGTGATTTGATGTTTTTTTTCATATCTTTCTTTTATTCAATGTTTCGGTTTGGCGTGGCTCATTTCTGCTTTTGAGGGTTACTATTCGTTTTTTAGAATGAAGTGTGGTTGTCTCCGGTTTGGTTAACTCGGATAATTTCGTCACCGGTCAAAACACGGTTGATGTCCAGTAATGTTTTCACGGTGCCTTTTATCTTGGCCATGCCCAGAATGTATTGCGTGTCGAGGCAGGCGCCGAAGTTGGGGGTTTCTTCAATGTCCTGTGCGCCGATTTGAATGACTTCCTCGACCCCATCCACGATCAGCCCGATGAGTGTTTTGTTGCGGTCGGACAGGTCCACTTGCACCACGACGATGCAGGTGCGTTCGCTGGCCCGGGCCTCACCCAAGCCAAACTTGGCACGCAGGTCCACCACCGGGATGACCTTCCCACGCAGGTTGATTACGCCTTTGATATAGGCAGGCATTTGCGGCACGGCCGTAATCGTTGTCAAACGGATGATTTCGCGAATCTTGAGCACGGCGATGCCGTAGGATTCATCTCCGAGACGGAAGGTGAGAT
>JAJXXI010000195.1 GCA_021781185.1 bacterium | reverse complement strand
GCGGTGATCACAACATTATTGACCGGTGCCGACACGGGACGGACCACGAGCGGTGCGGCCGAACTAAAGAAAACCGCCAAGCTGTTGGTCTGGTTGATGCCTTCCAAACGGTAGGAACCGGTGTTGGTCAACTGAACATTGTTGAGCGTCAATGTCGCAGCCGTCTGACCGGCAATGTCGCTCACCACACCGTTCGTGGTGATGAACTGCCATTGCAGATTGGCCGCCGGGGAGTTGCTGAACGCCGCCGAGAAGACAACCTGATCACCCACCACCGTCTCCACAGATGCCGGCAGGATGTCCTGGGCCAAAGCCGGATTCGCCGGCAACAGTCCTCCGGTCGTCAGCCGCACGTTGTCAAACAGCGACTGATAGGTGCTGGCCGGGGGGACGCCCAGCTCAATGGTGAGATCACCGCTGACCGTAGGCCCGGTGGTATAGGTCACCGTATAGTCCTGCCAGGTGCCGGCGGCGTCCGGATAATTGGTGGCGGTGACCAAAACCGAGCCGGTATTATCGGTGCCATTGAGGAGCGCAATAATTCCCGGCGACCAATCTCCAAGACCGTTTGGTGGCACGCCCTGATTATCTCCGCGTCCAATCGCAACCGTAAGATAATAGGTGGTGTTGGGCTGCAATGGACCCACATCCTGATAGACGCCACTGTCACCGCTATGAGTCGGGCCCGTATTCACGGCGAAATATTGGGTGCCATCGGGAATAATGGGTGGGGAAAACTGGGAAGCGCCGCTGGACACGCTGGCCCAGTCACCATTATAGGATGTCCACTGCACGGGGATTGACCCATTGCCAAAAGCGGGAGTAGATCCATTTTCAAAGCTGAAGTTATTGACCGTGACCAGGTTCGTGGCGCTCAACACCACCGCACTGGAGCTGTATACGACACCGGCGGCGTTGGAGACGGTGCAATAATAGGAATTGAGGCCGGCCACGGCATTGAAGGTGTAGCTGTTGCTGGTCGCCCCGATGATCGGGCCGCTCTGATCATACCACTGATAGTTTAATGGGCTGCCATTGGCGGTAACGGACAAGGTTAACGGAGCCCCCGTGGTCACTTCCGACCGGAGCGGTTCGATGTCCGTCACCAAGTGGGGCGCGATGACCGCCGGCAACGTCCCCGAGATGGTGATGTTGTCATAACCACTAATCTGACCGGCAGAGAATCCGATAAAACCTTGGCCCGCACCCAACTGATTCATATTAAACGTTCCGACGAACGATCCATTTACATAGTAATCAGCCCGGCTGCCGTTGCCCACGAAGGCCGAGCCGGTGCCTGCCGTGTCCGAAAGAATGACTTTGTAACTTGTCCAAGCGTCTAAACCTGGAGCAAATCCCGAGACACCCGCACCATTATCGGTGCCATTATTAAATAGTTCGGTGCCGCCGTTCGCGCGGAACAGGATGGAGGAGACAGCGGAGTTATTGACAAACGGAGCCCCGGCCCCATTCCCAACGCTAAAGGAAACCCAATCGGTCAGACCACTCGTGTGCACAAGCCCCTTGAAGTCAATCTCAAGGGGGCCGGTTACAATAGAAAAATCGTAATTGATGTAGGCCGTCCCGCTAAAGGCCGCCAGGAAACTATCGCCGGCGGATGCGTCGCCTGGATCAATAGGCAACGTGCTAGTATTGCCAATTTGCACGTTCCCACCCTGAATGTAGCCCAGCGTGGCGAGCGTGCCGCCTTGGCGCCCTGCATTGTTAATCTGGTCGTTGGGCGTCTGATTTGAAGTCGCCGTGTAGTTATCCGAGAACAGGACGGCCGCCGAGGCGGAGCTGATGAACGCGAGCAGAGCCAGGCAGGCCAGGCTCGCAGTGATTTTACATGGGAGAAGTTGGGGTTTATTCATGGTCATTTGGGGGTTTTCTAATGTGGCTTTAAAATTAATTGCTCTTCGAGTCGGGCTTTACTGACTTGACGCGGCGACGAGTGCTGCACAAGCGGCTGTCCATTGGTTGATCTTTACATTGCACACATGGCGAAAGATTATTGCTTATCTTCGCGTGTTGTTTTTTGGTTGAAAAAAACTATACGGCGGAACCCCGTATCTGCCTATCCCCAAACACAGTTAAAACATCATCACCGAAACAGGTGATGGTCGCCGCCCAAATTCCAGACCTGTCCGCCGGTGACATTAAGTCACCTGTCAGACAAAAAACCGTGATGTCGCGCCGCCACCGGAGTTTTCCAATCAGCCGGCTGTTATAACTTCCGGGTGAGATTTTCCGGAAAAATCCGCGATCCTTTCCTCCTGAACCGGAACTCGGCTGGGTGCAGGCTGGAATGGTGGCAGCCGGAGCGGGTTTATGGATTTGGGCACAGTTGAGGCTGGTCTTCAAAAAGGTCGCGTTCAGAAACAGCGGGTTCGTGGAAAGGGCAGAGTTCGGACGATTGCTTGCCGCAGCGTGAATTTTACCAGCCTGTTATTCCCCATGAGATTCAGCTAGTGAAAGCCGGTCGGTTTTCGACTGCATCGCAGTTGAGGTAAAGAATCAATATCCTTTCCCATAGCGCCGCCGCCAAGTTCGTTCACGCTGGAGCACCGCCAGATTCTGGCTGGCAATGGTGCAGCCGCCGCGTTGCAACCGGAAATCGTGGGTAGTTTCACAGGCGCTCAAAATGGTGCCGAACCCAAAAGCATGATTGAATTATTCCAAGGAATTGAATTCCAAAACCAATCCGAGCCTGGCGTTACAACCGTCAAACGACTCCGGCTTGGGGTGGCATTGTTCCGCCGAGTCGGATGTGAACGCGTTGTTTCGTGATGGTTGCGCTGCCTGCTGCGACAGCGTTCATCTTTCCTCATCCATTCGCGCGCCAATTCCCTCATCCCAGGGCTGATTTCCCTTGTGCCTTCAGCGTATTTGAATTTTCGTTCGCGTGGCGGCGTGGTTCGCGTTTTGAAGACTTTTCGATCTGCTTGAATTCGGGCCGGTTTGTGTAATTCGTGTCAGAGCCGGAATCATTGCTCGCCTTCCTGCCGATTCAGGCGAGACTTTAACTGATTGAAAACCACCACTCTCCATGCCAAACGCACCGGACCGACCCTGCCCCCCCCGATCGTTCGCGCGTTCTCATGCGTCTGTTTAATCCGAGCACCGAAGACATCGCGCGACGGATCGTCGCCCGCGTCATGGATCTTCCCGATGATCATCCCCTACGCCGTGAGCGATTCCGCCACCAGCTTCGCCACGGTGTCACTGGATGAACTGCTAGCGGCGATCAAATAATGCCAGAAGTGTGGCGTCAACAACGAATGAGGGAAACAGGAAGGCGTTCAGTCGGACTGGTGGGGCGAGCGTCCCCGCGAGCCGAGGCCCACATAAGACCAAAGCGGTTCGCGAGGACGCTCACCTCACCCACCACAAACATCATTCACTGCGGTTCCTAAACCGTGTGCGTCCGTGGGTGCAGAATTCTTCGTCACGCCTTGGAGCCGGGCGACCACGTTTCATTTTCCATCAGTCGAATGCCTGGCTTTGTAAACGCAATGCGCCGGCTTTTGTAAAGTTTGCCCAACGCCTGCTTGAACGCCTTTTTGCTCACGTTGAAATTCTGCCGGATCGCGATGGGCGGGCTGTCGTCATCCAGATTCAATTTGCCGCCGCTCAGGTGCAGCGCGGCAATGATCAGGTTCGTCAGCGGCGCGACGCGCTGGTAGCCGGCGGCGTCGAGGGTCAGGTCGATTTTCCCGTTGGGGCGGACGGTTTTGACGAAGCCTTTGAGCCGGGCGCCGATTTTGAGCACGGCGCCGCCCGGGTTTTTGAAAAGCAGGCCCTGGTGCGCGTTGTTGACGATGGCGTTGTAACCCAGCGGCGTTTTACTGATGATGAACAGGTTCACCGGCTGACCGTCGCGATACGCGGGCGTGTCACGGTTCAGATGCCGGTTCAACCGCGTGCTGGCAATAATGCGGTTGGTCTTCACGTCGAGAGCGACATAGACCACGACCCAGTCGCCGATGCGCAGGGGAACTGCCTGCTCCCGAAACGGCACGAGCAAATCCTTCGCCAGCCCCCAGTCGAGAAACGCGCCGATCTGCGGGCTCACGTTTTTAACCTGCATATAGCCGAACTCGCCGACCATGGCGCGGGGTTTTTCGGTGGTGGCGACGAGGCGGTCCTCGGAATCGCGATAGACAAACACGTCCAGCTTTTGTTTGGGGACGAGATCCGCAGGGATGTAGCGTCCGGGCAGGAGAATTTCGCCCAGCTCGCCGCCGTCCAAATAGAGGCCGGGCTGGGAGGCGCGCACGATGGAGAGCAGATTGCGTTGACCAATGATTGCCATGCGGCTTGAACATAAACGGAATAAATCACTTTGAACAGGAAGGAACGCGACTGCGGGCGGCAACGCAGGACGCCCGCAGGCTGATCAGCTTTTGGCCACCAAGATTCACGCGAAGAAAATCGAAATGGAAGGCCAGGTGACAAAACGGACAGGCCATTGCAAACCACCGTTTTTCTGCCGCGAACCTTGCTTGCCAGTCGCCAGCGAATACAATCCTGGTCCTGAACTTATGTCATTCCCGATCCTCCCCGAAACCCCCGACGCCGACCTGGTGCGCCGGGCGCAGGGAGGCGAACTGGAGGCGTTCGAGGCGCTGACCAGCCGGCACGAGCAACGCGTCTTTGCGCTGGCCATGCGGATGCTGCATCAGGAACAGGATGCCGAAGATGTCACCCAGCAGGCGTTTTTGAGCGCGCTGGAACATCTCGACGGCTTTCGCGGCGAGGCAAGCTTTTCCACCTG
>JAJXXI010000315.1 GCA_021781185.1 bacterium | reverse complement strand
GGTGGACCGATGGGAATCCAGTCATCCACGCTGCCGCGGAAGCAGTAGCGTTCCGGCGCGAACCCCCGTTTCTCCCCGTCCACCAGAATGAACCGCATCACCGGCTGGTAAGATGCCAGGCGTTCCCGGAATTCGGACATGTTTTGCGACCGGATTTTTGGGAACAGATCGCCCAGGCCGCTGGAATTGTCCTGGCTCTCGAAAATCGTCAGCGTATTACCGCGCGCTTCGAGTTTGTAAAGGTTGCCGCCGCGCGGCTTCTCCAGCGCACGTTCGATGAGCGCGGCTTCCTCGTCGCGAATGAGCCGGGGTTGTGTGCGCCGGAGGAAAACCTGGCCGTTGACCGTTTCATGGATTTCAAAGCCTTCCGGCAATGCGTCGGCAAGCGGACCACTGGATTTCGTCGAGAGGAAATACTGAATGCCGCCGCCGCGCTTGGGGCCGGTGTGCAGGTAATAGGTCTTTCCGGTGCGGCTGGTGTGCGTGATGGGCATGGCAGGCAGAGATTAAGCCCTCTTTGGCGTCCGTTCGTAAAACGTGATTCCCACCCGCCGGATGTGCTCGATCAGTTCCGGGTGGGTCAACTGGTGGAAAACCGAAAGGTCAATTTTGTAGGGCAAAAGCAGGTCATCCAATTCCCAGTCAATCCTGCCAAGAATTGTGGAGTCCAGTTTTTCGCCCATCAACGTCAGATCAATGTCCGAGCCGTTCCGAAAATTTCCCTTGGCGCGCGAGCCGTAAAGCACCGCCTTCTCGATTTCCGGATAACGGGAAAACACCGCTGCCATCCGTTGAACCGTCTCATCGGAAAGGCCGTGGTTCATCGGGCCTCCAGCTTCTCAAACGTGCTTTTAAACACCTCGAATTCGTTCACATAGCGCGCCAGTATCGCTTCCACGATGGCGGCGGCTACGGCTTCATTGTAGGTGTGTGTCGTCTGGTTCCGGTGTTCGATCATCTTCATCCAGACCTCACCATTCTCAATCAGGCCGGCGGCGAAAGCCTCTCGCGTGGCGTCGCGTGAGCCGTAGAGCTGCGTGGACGTTCCGCGCAACGTCAGAAAATCCTTCAACGTGTTCCACGCCAGCTCATGCGTGAACTCAAACGCCTGCACCAATCCCTGTTCTTCCAGCTCCGACAGTTTCCGCTGCTTGGCCAATGCGGCGGCGGCGGCCAGCCGTGCGTAGGCGCGCTTGAAATTGTCAAAGCGCTGAATCCAACGGACGTCTTTGGAATGCGATTGGTCGCTCATGATTTAGAGATTACCAGAACGCGTTTCGCGACGAAACTTTGAAGTTTCATTGCGGTTTGCGGACGGCTATTTTCTCCGCCGTGTCTGCCATTTTGAAAGACGAAACAACTGGCCGATTACGCGAAGAACAAATCCGGCAAGTGAGATTTAACCCACGGATAAAACCAGTTTTCATTCCCGTAAAAATGAGTTATTGATAGACAAATGAAACAATTCACAGCCATCGTGCATCGCGGTGAACCGGGTGAAGGCGGCTTTTGGGCGACGTGCCTGGAAGTGCCCGGCGCGAACGGTCAAGGCGAAACCAAGGAAGAATGTCTGGCCGACCTCAAGAACGCCATCCAACTCCTGTTGGAAACCGAGCGTGACGAGGCCTTCCGGCTTGATCCGCAGGCGGAAACGGCGGAACTGATGCTGGCATGAAACGGCGGGCGCTGCTGGGGCATCTTCAGGAACACGGCTGCGTGCCGTTCCGCGAAGGCGGCAGCCACTCCATCTGGAGTAATCCGCAGACCGGACGCAAGGAAGCCATTCCGCGCCACGCCGAAATCAAAAAGTTTCTGGCCCGCTCCATCTGCCGCAACCTTTCCGTGCCAATACCGCCGGGAAATTGAAAATGTTTAAAACCTCCGGGCATTTGCCGTATTATGCGGAGTCCATGTTTCCGAAAATGGAAATGGCCGAACACCGCGCAGACCGCAAGTAAATCGAGCAACGCATCACGGAACTGGAGAAACAACTGGCCGATTACGCGAAGAAAAAATCTGACAGCCGAGTCCGCCAATCGGCAATGAAGTCAAATTGACGAAAAGCGCTGATTGGTGGAAGATGTGCCTATGAAAACAACAGCGATTGAACTGGTTTTGAACCGCTGGCCTTACGGGTTGGAATTGCAGCCCTCGGCCAATGGCCTGTTGCTGCGTCCGCGCCAGAAAGCCCGCGCGGCTTGGGCAAAATCTTTCCGCCGTCCGCGTCTCGCTGCGGATGGCCTGGCCGCTACGCGCCAACTGACCAACGAGTTTGACGCGAAGGAATGGCAATGGTGATTGAGCGGTTCAACATCTTTCTTGTCCGACTTGATCCCACCACCGGCACAGAAACCGCCAAGACCCGTCCGTGCGTGGTGATTTCTCCCGTCGAATTGAACCGCGCAGTTTCCACGGTCATCATTGCGCCAATGACGACGACTCGGCGCGGCTGGCCGACGCGGGTGGAGATTTCCTTTCAAGGCAAGACCGGCGAGATTGCCTTGGATCAAATCCGCGCCGTGGACAAAGCTCGGCTCGTCAAACGGCTGGGCAAATTGGACTCCGAAACGGCGGATGCCGTCCTCGACACGCTGGGAGAATTGTTTGCGCCGTAAGCCCGGCGTGATGTTGTTTCCGAAAATGGAAATGGACGAACAACGCGCCGACCGCAAGGACATCGAGCAACGCATCGCCGAACTGGAAAAACAACTTTCCGACCACGCGAAGAAACAAGCTGGCTCAAAATAAATTCAAATATAATTTGACAAGCGCCGGACGGTTCTAAAAAATTTTCCTCGCGGCTTATGTTTGAATTCGCGACATTCGGTGCAATGTCCACAACCGCGCAATAAGCGGAATTGCCATCGTCACGTTTGCCCCACCTCCGGAGCGCACAAAAAATCATCAAACGACTTCAAGCCGGAGTTTCTGCTTCCAAAAATGACCCCGACGACGTTCGGGGTATTTTTTGCTCCCAAGCAACCGGCCTCACGACGTTGGACAGCTTTTTACGCTGCCTGAAACCCAGCTCAACGACGTTTGCCACGATTTTTTGCTCCAAAAAACCAGCGTGGGAACTTTCGCCAGATTTTCAGCTCCCCAAAAACCAACCTCACGACGTTTGGTCGCCTTTTTTGCTCCAAAAAATCAGGCAAAATGACGGCTAGACCGTTTTTTTCAACAAATTAGGCAACAATCAACCAAAAACATCAGGAAGGAGATAAATATGGCAGACAACAGCATCCCCACCAGTTATGACCCCATCGTTCAACTCCTCGAAGACGCCGCTGACGGCGCGCATACCCACGGCGCAGCCATCGGACTGGTGCATAATGACGAGGCTCACATCCGCGCCGACCTGATTGCTCTCGTTGGCAAACCTGCCGGGCCGGGTGGTGTGCCGCCCGCCATTCCGGGATTCAAAGCGTTGTGGAATGCCGCGCAGACGAACAAGTCCACCAAGACCGCCGCGCTCCGCACTGCCCAGAGCAACGCCCGCCTGTATGTCCGCACCTGCATCCGGCGGGTTTTCTACGGCTCATTGCCACTAAAGCCGACCTTGCAAAACCTGTAAAAAAAGTTGAGCTGGCAGCATCAATGCGAAAAGCAGCCGGTTTGCTTCCACCATCGCGTTAGTTTGGGCATTTCTGCTTCGCGTCTCCGCGTCTCTGCGTTGAAAAATTGAGATTTCATTGCGGTTCACGGACGGCTATTTTCTCCGGCATGTCTGCCATTTTGAAAGACGAAGAATTTTCAGCCATTGAATCCCCCGTCAAGGCCGGCGTTGCGCCGCAGCCCGTGGCGGCCGCGTTCAACGTCTGCAAATTTCCTTTTGGTTTCGGAATCAAAGGGAGTATTTTACTGGCATGAAAACGAGTTTGCCCATTGAAATTGACCGGGAGATCATGAGCGGCGCGCCGGTGTTCCGGGGCACGCGCGTGCCGGTGCAATCGCTGTTTGAATATCTGGAGGACAATCTGTCGCTGAATGAATTTCTCGATTGTTTTCCCACCGTGCGTCGCGAGGACGCCATTGCGGTGCTGGAGCACAGCAAAAGTGAATTGCTCGTTCCGGCGTGAAAATCCTCTTTGACGAGTGTATGCCGCAGCCGCTCCGCCGCCGTCTGGCGGAGTTTGAAATTTCCACGGCGCAGGAAATGGGTTGGGGGCGCGTGAAGAATGGTGACTTGCTCAAACTTGCGGAGGACAAGTTCGACGCTTTTCTGACTTCCGATCAGCAACTGAAATATCAGCAAAATTTTAAAGGCCGAAAGCTTGCGATTCTCGTGCTTTCAACCAACCGCTGGCCGCAGGTGAAAGCCAGGACACAGGAAATCATCGCGGCGGTTCTGGCGTTGAAACCGGGCGATTATGTGGAGTTGACTTTATAATTTTTAAAATGGAAACAAAAGAATTTGGCTTGCTTGAGCAAGCCGTCAAAGCCGGCGTTGCGCCGCAGCCTGTGACTGCCGCTTTTAACGAGTTGTCCGCGTTGCGCGCGGAATTGAAAAAGCTGGGCGAGCCGGAGAGTTATTACCTCAAAGCCATGAACTGCCCGCATCATCACCGCATTTTTGCGGCGGAGCCGCGCAGTTACCGTGACCTGCCGTTGCGCCTCGCGGAATACGGCACTTGCTATCGCTACGAGCAGAGCGGCGAGTTGTTCGGTCTCATGCGCGTGCGTGCGCTCAACATGAACGACGCCCACATCTATTGCACCGAGGAGCAGTTCGCCGACGAGTTCCGCGCCGTGAACGACATGTATCTGAAGTATTTCAAAATCT
>JAJXXI010000344.1 GCA_021781185.1 bacterium | reverse complement strand
GACACCGGCAGCGATGCCGGCGGGCCGGGCAACGGCCGGGCAACGGCCGCAGCCGAATTGCCGCTGGTGCCGCCCGCACCGGTGGCGGTGACAAAATAACTGTAGATGCTGCCGTCGGTCGGTGTGGTGTCGGTAAAGCTGGTATTGGTGGTGCTGTTGTTGAGGATGATCGTGCTCAACGTGTTTGATGAGCCGCCACCGGTGTTCACCAAGGTGGACCGCCACACGCTATAAAAGTTCGCGCCCGTCACCGAACTCCAACTGAGCGTCACGCTTTGATGGCCTGAACTGCTGACCTGCAGGCCGGCCGGGGCTGCCGGGGCACTGGCGGCAATGGCTGCCGAGGGGGTCACGCCGTAACTTTGCGGAGAATTGACGCTGCTTCCCGTGGGGTTGACCGAGCGCACCACATAATAATAAGTCGTGCCGTTGGCGGCGGTGGTGTCGAGATACACGGCATTGTTCGAACCGCTGCCGCAGACCGGGCCAATCACGCCGTTGGTGATGGAAACGTAACCACTGCCGGAAGTTGTCGAACGCAACACATTGTAGCTCGTCGCACCGGGCGTGACCGGCCAGCAAACCAGGTCGGCATTATTCCCCGCGAAAGCCGTAACGCTGGCCGGTGCCGGCGGCACATAACCCGTCAACTCCAGCCGGAGATAGTCATACATCAGATGATCGGCAAAATAATTGGCGGCGATTTCGCGAAAAGTGATGGCGATCGTGTTCGCGCCGGCATGAAGCGCCGAGGCGTTAAATGTCAGCCGCTCATCGAAGAAGGCGCCATTGTTTCCTTCACGGATGTTGCCGTCACTGCTCCCGTATGCGGCGTAGTAACCGGTTGAAGGAACACTGGTGGTCGGGCTGGCCGAAAGGCCGCTGAGGCTGGAAACATTGACATTGTTGACTTTGACGATGATCGCGGAGTAATAATCCGAACACAATCCAAGGTAGATTGAAGCCGTGGCACCGCTGGCCGGGGCCGAGTCCAGGTTGAAGGTGATGGTCGAGGTCGAAGTGTTGTAATTGCCCTGGCTGTCAGTGACCACGGGCTGGATGAAGTTCCAATCCGTGCTCCAGCGGCTCTGTCCCACCAAATAGTTCACGCCATTCGGAAAATCAAACGGATATTCCAGCCATTTGCTCCAGACCGGACTCGGCGCGGTCGAACTCGGCCCGATGTCCCCCACCCAATAATCATCCCCATGCCGGAACTTCGCCGCCGACCGGTCGGGATAGCCAATTTCAAAAACTGTCGGACCAACTCGCGTCGGCGTCCACATTACCGTGCCGAGGCTGTTCGTCGCACTGCCCGTCACGTTCACTCCAAACTGGCTCGCCGGATAATCCACGATGAGCGGCGGATTGCCGCCCGTTTGCGCCTGCGACATGAAGGTGTCCGGCGTTCCCGCGCCAAACGCATACAGGGTATAGTTGGTTCCGGAGATGACGTTCGGAATGCTGAAATTCCCATTCGTATCGCTGCGGACCCAGAATTGATACGGTTTCATCCACTGCTGAAAATCATAAACCGTGTCATAGGCGGTTGAAGGCTGCTGCACCAAGCCGACCCATAAGTTAGCCGCCGATGCATTCGGATTGCCGCTGTCCGCGATCACGATCTTTCCGTTCACCGTGCCGCGATTCGAAGCCGGGGCGTAATTTGTATTGTTGAACCAAGTGTAAGGCCAGGCCGTCTTCTCGGCGGCACCCTGGGCCAGGGCATCATTGTAAAGCGCCTGCGCCGCCGCACTGGACGAGAGCGTGTTTGTGACAGAGTTGAAATAATATAAATAGGGGCCGTAAACATGCGACCAAGTCTCGCCGGGGTTGAGGCCGCTGTCGGTGGCCAGACCGTAATAATTCCCGGTAAAAACATTGAGCATCGTGGTGCCGATGTGCTCCATCAACTGGCGCAGCATCGGGCCGCCGGGATAATACTCCGCGCTGGGCGAGACGTCCCAGATGCCGATGTTTTTGCCGCCAGTGCCCACGCTGCTCCAGCCCCAGGCCGGCAAGCCGTGGAGATTGGCGCTGTATTTGTATTTGTCCTCGTATTGCCCGGCGTAAATGCCGTTCGTCCAGAGATAACATTCTTTTGGCGCGCCCTGCACGGCCACGGAAGCGCCGCCCGAAACTTCCATCAGCCGGTCACGCGCCGCATCCACGCTCATCCAGTTGAAGATGGAGCCAGCATAAATATTCGGGCGCAACTCAATGTGCATGACTCCGTCCGAACTGCGATGCGTCACAATGGCGGTCGTGTAGAAGCCGGGTGAACCGCGCCGCATGGAATAGTGGATTTCCACGACACCGTTTGTGGCGGAAGCGCTATACAGGCTGATTTCCGCATAATCACCCGTGTTGGTCACGACGGATTCGGTGAACGGCCCGGTGATGAAGGTCCCCGAGTTTTGAAACCAATACAATTTTCCGCCGCTGCTGCCGCCGGACAACAAGTTCAGCGTCTGCAAACTGCCGGTGTTGTTGAAGGTGTAATTGATGGTGTGAACGGATGCGTCCAACTTGGTGATGACGATGGAGGCAGTGCCGTTGGCCATCGTCACCGTGCTGCCATTGTCGGTGATCGTGACATCCGGGCCGGCACCCGTGCCGCCACCGGGGAGGTTGGCCTCGGCGCGGTTCCCAGCCAGCAAAAACAAGCTCAACATTCCAAACCAGGCAGACAATGATTTCTTCATCCACGGATTCTGCAGATGAAAAATGCGATTTAAAAAAGGATGCAGCCGGTCCATGGACAAAGTCATCGTGAAAAGGCGGGTCATTATTGCCCCGATGATTTCATTCTTTCCCTTTTCGTGCCATCACCAGTTTTGGGGAGATGAGCCAAACAAACACGAAAACAAATCATCTGGATTTGATGATGGGAAACCGCAATTTCACAGTCGAACCCCTTCTTGTTTTACCGTTTCAGCAATGCCAATCCCTGCTTCAAAAGCCGTTGAACTCCGTCGTCCGTTTTTGCCTCGGCATAAACGCGCAAAACCGGCTCCGTGCCGGACCCGCGCAACATCAGCCAGGTGGCATCGGCGGCGACAAACTTCACGCCGTCGCGGGCATCCAGTCGCGCCAGCTTGGAGCGCAGCAAATTCCGGGGCGGATTGGCTTGAAGCGAAGCCATCAGCGCGGCGCGTTTCTCCAACGGATAATGCGCGTCGTGGCGAGCGTAGCGGTGCGGGCCAAATTCCTTTTCCAGTTTGGCCCACAGTCGGTTCACGGATTTTTTCTCCATGGCCAGCATTTCCAGCAGGAACAGCCCCGCCGCCAATCCGTCGCGTTCGGGAATGTGATTGGCAAATCCAATCGAACCGCTCTCTTCCGCGCCGAACAACGCGCCAGGCTTCATCAATTCCGGTGCGATGAAGCGGAAACCGATACCGACTTCAGTAAGTGGTAGATTCCACGCGGCGCACATCTTGTCCACCATCGCCGTGGTGTTGAAGGTTTTCGTCACCACGCCGCGCCCGCCGCGGTTCCGCACGAGATGATGCAGCAGCAGCGCGATGACCTGCTGGTTGGTCAACGGCCCGCCGCGTCCATCCATCGCACCGATGCGATCCGCATCGCCGTCCGTGACCAGGCAGATGTCGTGCGGATTGCGCCGCAACTGCGCGCCGCCCAGGACGTAGTTTTTCGGCAGCGGCTCCGGGCAGATGCCGCCAAACAAAATATCGTGCTGTCCGTTCAAGGTGGTGACTTTGCAAGAGGTCTTGGCCAGCAAGCTTTCAAACACCCCCGCCCCGACACCGAACAAGGCGTCGTGGGCCACGCACAATCTGGATTTGGCAATCAGCTTGAAATCCACCAGCCGCTTGATGGCGGCAAAGTGCGCCGGACGAACGTCAACATTTATAATGGCCGATGGCCGATGGCCGATTTTGGGAATGGTCGCATCGAGCAATTTTTCCACGCCCTGACATTCCGCCGCGCTACTGCTGCCGCCGAAGTGGGACTTGAGTTTGAAGCCGTTGAAGATGGGTGGATTGTGGCTGGCGGTGATCATCACGCCGCCCACGGCTCTCAATTGTTTCACAGCGAAGGAAACCGCCGGCGTCGGCGTCGGCACCGGGGTGAGCACCACTTGAAATCCATTCCCGGCAAACACCCCGGCGGCGACCTGCGCGAATTGATCCGAAAGAAACCGGCGGTCGTAGCCCACCACGATTTTGCGGTCCGTTCCCGGGACGGGGTTTCGGCTCCAAAACTCTGACGTCGCCTGCGCCATGCGGGCGACGTTGGCAAAGGTAAATTGGTCCGCAATGACTGCGCGCCAGCCGTCCGTGCCGAATTGGATGGGTGCCATGCGCCCAGCATGGCAAAAGCGATGTTCAAAGCCAAGCGATGGAAATCCCCAGGGCCATCAGGTGCGGCATATTTGTAGCTTCCAAGACCAAAACCATCTCCAGCCCCCTCGGGGCAGCAGCTTCCGACGCATCCACGATGACGCCGCCCCTTGTAACTCTCTATTTGTCCTGCTTGGCGGCCTTGCCCACCAGCGCATCCACGCACTTATAACCTCCGATCCGCAGACATTGCTCAGATATGTCCAACAATTCAATTTCATTGCCGTCCCATAGGAGATATGCACAAAACCATTGATTTTATTGGCTTTTTGAAAAGCGGCTGGCGTTTCAACCAGCATACAGCGTCCCACAGCATCCAGAGTTGTCAAAAAGCCCCTGTTTTCGATGTTTTTCATGCGCTTTCTGTGGGATGACTGTGATTCAATTTCCAAGAATTTCAGAGGCACTTTCAAAACTCCGTAGCA
>JAJXXI010000171.1 GCA_021781185.1 bacterium | reverse complement strand
TTCCTTGCGGCCGGTCATCCTGACCGTTAGCCACTTTCTCGCTGCTGATCACAATGTCGCCGTCGCCATTTTCGATTCCCAGCTTGCGCATCCAGTCATCGCCGCAGGCTGGCCCAAATTGGAATGTTGTGCCGGTTGACTTCCAATCGCCGTAACTCGTTTTGTCCAGATGCCCAATGGGCAAATCCTGTGCCGGCGCCCGTCCCGCCAGCACCATGAAAAGTGTGAATCCGAGGCTGGCTGCTGCAATTTGTGTGTTCATGGTGGGTAAAGGTGGGTAAATATGGGAGTTGGGTTAAAATTCGCGGAATGGTAAATGCCTTTTGTTCAATGTGGATTTGAGAAACTTGGTGCCGTTCTCACTTTGAAGGGTGGCAAAACGCTGGCTGAGTGGGCGCCTTCCTGATACCAGAATGCCACACTTGTATAATCATCGGCTTCATCGGCAGTGGTGGACTTTCCGTTGACATGCTGGTTTTGGATTTCAACCTTTAAGGATTTTTGAAAGCGCACCGGGTTGGCGATATACCAGCGATACATGCGATTGACCCCGTCGCGATTCAAAATGTGCCCGCATGTGGGACTGGAGAAGATTCCCCATCCAGGACCTTCCCAACAGGCGCCAAATTCATCCTCGGTTCCCGGCGAATGGTGCATTGTCTGCCCATCCAGGTGAAAAATCGTGTCGCCCTCTCCAAACCAAATGTTTCGGGCACGGCTGGTGACCTGCAAAAAACATCCGATATATTGACCGCGCCCTTTGGCTTCCAGGATTGTATGGAGGCCATTGGTGACAGGGTTGCTCCTGTGCCATTCGCAATGTAACCGGCTTTTTTCATGGATATAGGCGGCATCAGATTCAAAATCCAAACCATAGGCCACCTTTTGGGAATAATCACGGTCGCCATCGTTGGCCAGGACAAATCGCGCCTCTTTGGAAAAAGGCATCGGAAGGTAGCACATGTAACAATAATGGTTGATCTGGAAAAATGCAGATTCGAAGTCTGTATTTCTTCCGCCGATGGCACCGAAAAAATCTTCCAGCGGCGCCTCGATGCTGGGATTGGTTTCCCCGTCCCAATAGACCTTCAAAACCAGACCAGGATACCAATTCCCGCCTGTGTCGTCCGTGATGTAAAAATAGGTTATTTTCCCGGGGCCCTTCACATCCGCCAAAACCAATTGCTCGTTCTTGGGAATGTCAAATTGTCTGAACTCGCTTTGACAATGCGAAGTGCCCTTCGTGATCTTGTATGCGTCAGATGAAGACTGCCCGAAGGCCGTCCATCCCAAAACAAGGCCAGACAGCAGCATGACGAACGCGCCAAAACTGGCCTTGTTCAGGGAATTGCCGGTTAACATGCTCATTTTATTTTTAACCAATGTGGAGATTCCGCACGGCGCCACCCACCGCTTTGCCGGAGGCAGCAGTAGATTCAAAGGCCATTTGAGATGCGGGGATTTTAAGCTTGAGTTCAGCGCCATAGTCCAACCCCGGAATAAATGGCAGCCATAATTCAAGCACATCCGGCTCTTGAAAATGTTCGGGCTTGGTCTCAGGATGCGGGTAATAGATAAAACCGGCAACAGGAGGTTGTCCGGTTCGCAACACCTCGACGCTAAAGAACGAAAAGTCCTCGGCCGGTTCCGTCGGGTGCCATTTGACGTTGTAGAATGTGTTCCGGGGCCTGATGACACGATATCGCATGGGGGCCACGCTGACATTGAGCGTGCCCGGATAGAGATGGCTAATATCCAACCCGTGTTGCAAAAAATATGGCATCTGCATGCGCAGGGTTCCGCCGGGAAACCGCGCGTCGCCGTTCAAGCCCGAGGCCACCTGATGGCCCCGCACAATGCTGGCAGATATGATTTGGTGGTTCATTTGTCAATCTGTCACTCAGTGCGATGCCAGCCGCCCCCGCATGTCCTCCAGGGCCACCCGCTTCGTTTCGGGAAAGAATTTCCATACCACGAAGATTTGAACAATCATCATGATCCCAAAAAAGGCAAAGGGCAGCCCGGCACCGGGTTGTCCCGCATCCCTCGCCACCATGGGAAAAGTCCAGGAAATAATCATGGCCATGAACCAGTGCGTAAAACTGCCGAGCGCCTGGCCTTTGCCGCGAACCGCGTTCGGGAAAATTTCGCTGATATAAACCCAAATCACCGCGCCCTGCCCGAAGGCATGACAAATCACGAAACCAACCAGCAGCCACACCAGCCAATCGTGGTGCTGAGTCCCGTTGAAAACCCAGGCCACAAGCCCCATGCAGGCGCCTGTGCCGAAAGCTCCCCAAAGCAACAGCGGTTTGCGTCCCACCTTGTCTATTATTGCCATGCCGGCCATTGTCGCAATCAAGTTGGCGACCCCGATAAACACCGACTGCAAATCGCCCGAGAGTTTTGTGAAACCGGCCATTGTAAAAATAGGATTCAGGTAATACCACAAGGCGTTGATCCCATCGAACTGGTTGAACATTGCCACCGTGCAGGCCAGAAAAATCGGTTTGAAATGGCTTCTGACGAACAACGGCGCCGACTTTCCATTCCCATCCTCCCGCAAGGATTTCTCAATGACGGCAATTTGCGCTTCCGCATCTTCCGTCCCGGTCGCGCGCAATACTGTCGCTGCTTCCTTTGTAGCTCCTTTCATCACCAGCCACCGGGGGCTGCGGGGAATGAAAAACAACAAAATAAAAAAAACCAGCGACGGAACAGCCTGAACCCCGAGTTTCCACCGCCATTCAACCGCCCCTATGTTCAGCAGACCGATGACGTAATTGGAAAACAGCGCCACCAGACATCCGAACACGATGTTGAATTGAAAAAATGCGACCAGCCGTCCCCGCCATGCCGCAGGAGAAATTTCTGCAAGATAAGTCGGACATAGCACCGTGGTTGCCCCAACCGCAAGACCGCCCAGCAAACGAAAGGCGATGAATGGCCAGAAGCTCCACGACAAGGCACATCCCAAGGCACAAATCAGATAAAATGCCCCCGCAATTTTAAGACAATCCCGACGCCCAAAAAGATCACCCGGCTTGCCTGCCGTCAAAGCGCCAATCACCGCCCCGATCAGGGCCGATGCGGTCATGAAACCTTGTTGAAAGTTTGTCAATTGAAACAGTTCTTTGAGCTGTTGCTGGCAACCTGATATGACAATTGTGTCGAAACCAAACAACAAGCCGCCCAGGGCGGCGGCAAATGTTGCTCCCAACAATGAAAGCGTGATGGTCACATTGCTGTCCATTGCCGGTAAAGCCTTGACAGGGACAGAATGCACATTGAATGTCTTCATGCGTTTCCATTAGGTAGCGGGGGCCTCGTATAAAATCAAAGCATTATTTGACATTTTAACGGAAAGATGTCATAACACATGTCAAACATGTGATTGACAACTATTGATGAGCAACACCTCCAAGCATCAAACCCTATCGCGCCAGATTGCCACCGAGATCATGGGCGGGAAGTATCGTCAGTCGGGCCGGCTGCCCAGCGAGGCCCAGTTTGTAAAACGATTTGGCGTCTCGCGCCCCACAATCGGGCGTGCTCTGAAAAATCTTCAGGAACAGGGCCTCATTGACCGCCGCAGGGGATCCGGCACGTTCATTCGCCTGGATGGCGAGCGCGCCCGCGCTGCCGTGCCCACCATCCCACAGCTTGGCATGATCGTGCCCAGCCTCCGGCACACGGAAATTTTTGAATCCATCTGCGGAGAGCTGGCCAACCTTGCCCGCGTCAACGATTACGGCTTATGGTGGGAGGGAAACGCACCTGCCAGCACCGAGCCTAAAATGGCAGTCGAAGACGCCGAGGCGCTTTGCGCCAAGTTCATTGAGCAGAAGGTTGCGGGAGTGTTTTTTGTTCCTTATGAACATCAGGCAGACCGTGAAACTGCAAACCGGCGAATTACCGCCCATTTAAGACAGGCCGGTATTCCAGTGGTCCTCCTGGACCGGGACCTCGGCGCCTTTCCCAATCGGAGCACATTCGATCTTATCGGCATTGACAACTTTGCCGGGGGCTACCAGCTCGCCGAACATCTCATAAAACTTGGGGCGCGGCGGCTGGCTTACGTCATGCGCCCGCTGACTGCATCCACCGTGGACGCCCGCATCGCCGGCGCCCTCACTGCCATGCGCGCATACGGGTTGGATGAACCGCGGCCTTTTGTCCATGCCGGCGATCCCACCGATATAAAATTCGTTCGTTCGTTTGCACAAGCTCATCAACTGGATGCAATCCTCTGCACAAGCGACCATGTCGCCGCTCAACTCCTGCAAAATTTGACCCGTCTGGGAATTCTGGTTCCAAAAGACTTGCGGCTGGTGGGTTTTGACAATGTGCGCTTTGCCAGCCTCTTGACTATTCCCTTGACCACCATGGAGCAACCGTGTCGCGATATTGCCATTACTGCTTTTAACGCCCTGTGCGAGCGCATCAAAGATCCCACATTGCCGCCTCGCACGCTTATGCTTGCGCCACGCCTCGTCGTGCGCGAAACCTGCGGCGCATATTTGCATCAACCACGGTGACCGTGTTCCCGACGGGGACGGTTGGGCGTCGAATCGCTTAAAAGGACGGGCTTAAAATCCGGCCGCGTCAGCCGGTGAACCCGCTCCGCTTCAGATTCAGCCAGATAATTCCGAATCGTTTTCAATAAAAGCGGACACTACTGTCCGGTTTAGAACTCCAGTAAACATTGATGATTTTTTGGGATGGCTGACTGGGATGGTGGTGGAAGCTGAGAAAGGGCCTGTAAAATGGGTGTTTTCTCAAACAGCGTGAGGCTCAAAA
>JAJXXI010000160.1 GCA_021781185.1 bacterium | reverse complement strand
CTGCTCGGCGCCAGCCACGAGCGCAAATGCTCCGTCTTCACCGTGATGAAAAACCCGCTCGTGACGACGACATTTCAGAAGAACACGCGCGAGTGCATCGAGGCGTTTGTGGAGTTTGTGGAGCAGACGCAGGCGCAATTGGTTAGTGGCACAGGCGTCCCGCCTGTGAGTTCCGAAAACAAGGCCAATCCAGAATCACACAGGCAAGATGCCTGTGCCACTAGCTTCATGCTTGCGCGCTGGGCCGAACATTTCCTGAACGAGACCGGTTATTTTGCCGAACTCAAACGGGTGGACAAAGACCCGGAAGTGGCCGAAGCCCGCATCCGCAGCCTGCGTGAATTGATGGCCACGATGGACGGCGTGGGAAACGAGCCAGCCGAACGGTTGGAAAATTTCCTTGAGAACATCACGCTCGATAGCGAGCGCGAGGAAGAGAAGGAAACCACGCAGGACGCCGTGACACTCATCACCATGCACTCGTGCAAGGGCTTGGAGTTTCCGCACGTCTTCATCGTCGGGTTGGAGGATGGCCTGCTGCCGCATTCGCGTTCCAAAGTCGAGGGCACGATGGACGAGGAGCGCCGGCTGTTTTACGTGGCCGTCACGCGCGCGATGCAGACGCTGGCCATCAGCCATTGCGGCGGCCGCAAGAAATACGGCCAGACTTTGCCCTGCCAGCCCTCGCCATTTCTGAAGGAACTGCCGGAGGAACTCGTCGAAACTTCCGATTCAAAATCCAAGACGCCCGTCGCGCAGGAATCCGGCAAAAACCTCTTCGCCGCCATGCGCTCCGCGATTTCGTGACGCGCCGCCAGCGGGCGCAGGAAATTCAAGCCGCTTGGTTTGCGACCGCGAGCGCCAGCCGCGCTCAATCCTTTTTCAATTCCTGCGCGAGACATTCCCGGAGGCGGGCGCGGGCGTCGTCCGCCAGCTTCACGGCGGCATCCTCCCCTGCCCGCTTGAGCGACTGGCCGGCAAGGCGGTTGAGTTGTTGCATCCGCCTTTCCTGTCGCCGGCAGATGTCGCACAGCAGGCGGTGGAGGAAATAACGGCGGCGCTCGCCCGGTGTCAGCGGACGATCCAGTTTTTCCGAGGCCAGTTGTGTGAAGTCGCGGCAGGTGATGCCGAGGACGCGTTCCAACGGGCCGGCCAGCACGGCCATCAGGCGATACAGGCGCGGCGGCTTTGGCGGGTGGGATTCAGGCCGGTGCGAGGCAGGGTTCATACGTTCAACCAGGTTCGTTGCAGACAGGCGCGGAGCAATTGCCGGGAGCGGTGCAGCAGCACGGCCGCGCTGCCCCGCGTCACAGCGGCGGCGGCGCAAATATCGTCAGCGTCACAACCCTCGACCTCACGCAGCACAAAAATTTTCCGCAATGTCAGCGGGAGGCGATCCAGGCACTGCTGCACGGCAGCGCGAATCTCGGCGCGTTCGGCCAGTTGCGCGGGGTCGGTTTCCAAAACATCCAGTCCGGCACCCGGCTCAAATTTCCACGCTCCGTTGGCATCGAACATCGCGGCGGTCGGATCGGTTTCGGGGGAATTTTCATAGGCCGTCGCGGGCGCTTCGGGGTGACGTTTCAGATGACGCAGGTGATCAAGGATTTTGTTCCGCAGAATGCCGGTGAGCCAGGTGCCCAGCGCGGCGCGGCCCTGGAACTCTTGGAATTTCTTCACGGCGGTCACGAGGGTCTCCTGCACGAGGTCCTCGGCGGCATGATGGCTGCGCACGCGGGGCAATGCGTAACGATACAACGCGTCGGCCTGGTCCACGAGTTCGTCGAGTTTCGGTTTGATAGGCCCGGTCATGCTCGCGGAGTTTGTCATCGGTCGGATTGGGCGGCGAGCCGCTTTTTGAACCACGACGCGAGCAACGCGTCCACGGACGCCCGACCCGGCCCGAACGCCATGAGCAGCAGACACGCGAGCAGAAATTGGAACGGCGCGGCGGAGGTGAAGTTGTCCAGGCTCTGAAACGCGTCGGCTCGTTCGGCCGTGAGATACGCGACGATCATGGAAATGGTCAGCGGCACGGTGGCGAACCGCGTGCCAAGCCCGAGCACGAGCAGGATGCCGCCGAAAAACTCATTGCAGCCAACGAGCACGGCCTGAAATCCCGGCGCGGGAAGGTGAAGGCTGGCGAAGAACTGCGCGGTGCGGCCGAGATGAACCAGCTTGCCGTGGCCGGTGAGGATGTATTGGCCGCCATAGAGCAAACGCAGCGCAAGCAGCAGCACGGACCGGCCGATGGCGGCAAGCAGCGTGAGTTTTTGCAGTGCACGATGCGTGCAGGAGATAAGACAGATGTTTTTCATAAGTGATGATGGAGGGGAACGATGACGGGCAGATGGTTGTTGGATGATTCGAGGATTTTAATTTTGGCCGGTGAGGCCGGCAACTCACGTTCGCAAAGCCAGCCGAGTTCGGTCCAGCTCTGAAACCACGCGCGAACTTCTTCGGCGGTAGCGTCGGAGGAATCCAGCGCGGCGGCGAGCGAACCGGTGGCGACAATGGATTGCAGCAGGGAAAACTCTTCGCGCCTAATCCGGCGGACGATTTGCCGCGCTTGGTGGCGAAAGATGGCGACATGAAAATCCGCCTCGCCAGCAGGCAGGACAAGCAATTCGGCGGGAACGGCCACATCGTCGCCCAGCCGCCAGAGTCCGTCCACCGGCGTGCGGAAGGCGAACAGGCGCAGATGCGGCTGCAAAGCGAGCGTGGCTTCCACAAGTTTTTCTGCCGCGACAGCGGGACGGGCGGGCGCTTCAAAGATGTCGCACAGCGCATATTCAAGCTGAGCGAGTTCGGCGGCCTGAACCGGATGGCCGCCGGCGAGGCCGGGATGAACCTTCAGAAAATCCGCCAGACCGCTGCCGAGGTGCCGGAGTGTGAAGCTGCGCGAGGGCACGATTTCCAGATACGCCTCGATGAGCCGCCAGAATTTCTCCGCGCCGAGCAGCCGCTTGAGCGCGGGAAAATCCTCGTCTATCGAATCGAGCAGCCGGAACCAGTATTGACGGTGGTAAAGCTCCAGCCGTTCGTGCGCGTGCAGGTTCGGCGTGGAGATGATTTCATTTTCCGCCAGCGTGGCGAAGTCTGCCGAAACTTCGCCGTCGCGCGGGGGCAGCGACGTCAGTTCGCGGCTGCTGCCAAAGACCGGTTCGCGGAGCGCGGCCATGAAATGTCGCTGAAGCCCGAGGAGATTTTTGTTTTCAGACGACATGAGCCACCTCCGCATGACGGGTTTCAACGGTGTGGTTCCAGAAGCGTTTCGCCTTCAGCGCCTCGGCGTGGACTTCCTCGAAGGGCGGGATTTTGTCGTCCCATTCCAGCAGCGTGGCGGTCGGCCCGCAGAGTTCGATGGCTCGGGCGTAAAGCTTCCAGACCGGGTCAATCACTGGATGATCGTGGGTGTCTATGATGAACCGTTCATAGCGCGAATGCCCGGCGATGTGCATCTGCGCGACGCGTTCGTGCGGGACGTTTTCCACATAGTCGAGCGGATTGAAACCGTGGTTCACCGACGAAACGTAAATGTTGTTCACGTCGAGCAGAATCCCGCAGTCGGCATGCTCGACGACCTCGGTAAGAAACTCCCATTCGGTCATCGTGGAATCCTTGAACTCCGCGTAGCTGCTGACGTTTTCCACCGCTAAGGGCCGTTCCAGAAAATCCTGCGCGATGCGGAGATTTTCGGCGCATTGCTCCACGGCTTCACGGGTGTAAGGCATCGGCAGCAAATCGTGGCTGGACGTGCCGTCCACGCTGCCCCAGCAAAGATGGTCGGAAATCCACGGCGTCTTCGTGCGCTGGACGAGCTTTTTCAGTTTGCGGAGATGATCCCAGTTCAAACCCTGCGCCGAGCCGGGATAGAGTCCGACGCCGTGCTGCACGACTTGATATTGCGCCATGATCTGGTCCAGCACTTCCAGCGGCCGGCCGCCGTCCACCAGATAGTTTTCCGAGATGATCTCGAACCAGTCCACCGCGGGACGGCGAGAAAGAATGTGGTCATAGTGCGGCACGCGCAGGCCGATGCCGATGCCGAGCGACTGGAAATTGGTGAAGCGGGAGGTGTTCATGGCGGTGCTTTTTATTTGGCGGGGCGAAACGGGATTTAACCGTTCCACCCCGCGTGGTCGGTTAGTTTACTTGCCCTGGCTGTCCTTCGCCTTGCAACTGGCTTTGGCCTTGCAGCTCGCCTTGTCGGCCGCCGGCGCGTTGGTGTTCTGGTTCATGCTGTCCTTGGCCTTGCAGCCGTCCTTGGATTTGCAACTCGCCTTGTCAGCCATCGGCGTGACGGAGCTGTGGTCCATGGCGTTCGCGGCGAACGAAGGGCGGGCGGTGACGGCGCCGGCAATGGCGGCGGCGAGGAGGAGTTTGGTGGTCGTTTTCATTTTATTTGTTCAAGCGGTTTTGGCAGCGGCGGCTGGCGGGTTCGTTTGAACCGCAATTTCCAGAAACCTTTTTCTGCCCACAAGTGAGTTGCCGCCGGCGGAAAGCGATTAACAAAAATCTTCGGGAATTTTTTGAAGACAAGCCGGTCCGGGCTTGGATGCTGGATTTCGGCCGCCAACCGCCGTGAATTTCCACCCAAGAAAAGACTCAGGAATCCGTCCACCTGTCACGCAGGTAATGAGTTTTACCCGCCGCCGCTGGATTGGTTTGCCAAAACAACGGAACCGCGCCTCACCAAAACGGGCTGAACTCACCGGCGGCCGTCATACCACATATACGCGGCACGCGGATCGCGGATGGCTTTGCGGTGGTTGAAGAGGGAGCGCAGGAAAAATCCGCCCATCTC
>JAJXXI010000356.1 GCA_021781185.1 bacterium | reverse complement strand
CCGCCAGCGACGAACTGCACCAGGTGTTTGTGCCCACGCGCACGGCCCATGTCACCGACGTGCTGATTGACACCACCGGCGGAGCCATCGGGCTGGCGCTGCTGTGGGGCAGCGGGAAAATTTTAAGGCGCAGATGAAATGAACCGTCCGCTCGTCAGCGTTGTTTTAGCCTACGCCACGGGCCTGCTGCTGGCGCAGTATTTCCAGGTGCCACCGGGGGTGTTGCTCGGCCTCGGCTTTTTTCTGCTCCTGCTCGCCCTGGTCCGCGAAAACCTCCGGGCCCATCTGCTCTGGCCGCTGCTCGCCCTGCTGGGCTGGACGAATCTTGCCGTTCATACCCGGATCATTTCCCCGCAGGATTTGCGCCGGCTGCTGGCCGCCGAGCCGGAAATGGTGACGGTGCGCGGCACGCTGATGGAAACACCCGGCGAACGCGTTTATCTGCGGGATGAAACCGAATCCTGGCGCACGCTGGCGCGGCTCAACGTGAACGCCCTGGCGCAAAACGGAAACTGGCGGCCGGCTGCGGGACAAATCCTCGTCACGACGCCCGGCACATTGCCGGCGGAATTTTTCCGGGGCCAGCCGGTGGAAATCGCCGGCGTCATCGCCCGCCCACCGGTTCCCGGGGCGGAAGGACTGTTTGATTACCGCACGTTTCTGCAACGGCAGGGAATTTATTACCAGTTGAAATGCTATTCGCCGGATGAATGGCAGCGGCTCTCGACCAACACCACCCCGCCGCTCGGCGACCGCTTCCTCGCCTGGTCAAAAACCACGCTTTCGCAGGGTCTGCCGGAAACCGACGAGCCGCTGAAGCTGCTCTGGGCGATGACGCTCGGCTGGCGCACGGCGCTGACCGGCGAAGTCTCCGCCCCTTTCATGCAGTCCGGCACGATGCATATCTTCGCCATTTCGGGCATGCACATCGCGCTCATTGCCGGCATCCTGATGGCCATCCTGCGCGCGGCCCAACTGCCCCGGTTTGCGAGCGGCGTGCTGGTCATTCCACTCCTCTGGTTTTACACGGCAGCCACCGGCTGGCAGCCGTCCGCCATCCGTTCCACCATCATGATGACCATGGTCATCGGCGGCTGGATGCTGAAACGGCCCGGCAATCTGCTGAATTCCCTTGCTGGCGCCGCGCTCATAATTTTGGTGTGCGACCCGCAGCAGCTCTTTCAAGCGAGCTTTCAATTGTCGTTCTTTGTCGTGTTGAGCATCGCGCTGCTCATGCCGGCGCTGGAAAAACTGCGTGACCGGTTGCTGGCCGTTGACCCGCTGCTGCCGCGCGAACTGCTGCCGCGCTGGCGGCGCGGGCTGAACGCCGTTCTGCGCGTGGGGCTGACATGGCTGGCGGTCTCCTTCGCCGCCTGGCTCGGGTCATGGCCGCTGTGCGCGTATTATTTCCACCTGTTCAGCCCGGTCACGCTGCTGGCCAATGTGCTCATTGTCCCGCTGGCCAGCGCGGCGCTCGCCAGCAATCTCGGCAGCCTCATCTGTGGCGGCTGGCTGCCGTGGATCTCGGAGCTGTTCAACTACAGCGGCTGGTTTTGGATGACGCTCATGCTGCACATCAGCCGCGCCGTCGTGAAGTGGCCGGGCGCTTTCTTTTACGTCAGCGGCCCGGCGGCGGCGGATTTCGTGATCTACTACGGCACGCTGTTTGCCCTGCTGTCGGGCGTGGCGTTCAAGCGGACCTGGCGGATTGGCGTCATGATCGGACTTCTGTTCATCGCCGGGTTTTACGGCTGGCGCTGGCATGCGGCCCGGCAAACCACCACGCTCACCGTCCTCCCGCTCAATGGCGGCCACGCGGTATTCGTCTCGGACGGAAAGCCGGCCGGCCGCCTGCTCGTGGATTGTGGCGATACCAACTCGGTCCAATTCATCACCCTGCCGTTCCTCCACGCGCACGGCGTAAATCATCTCCCCCGACTTGCGCTGACCCAGGGCGATGTCCGGGACATGGGCGGCGCGATGGCGATCGACGATGCGTTGGCGGTGGATTCCGTTTTCACGAGCGCGGTGCGGTTCCGGTCTTCGATTTACCGGCGGACGATCACGGCGCTGGACGAAAAGCCCGGACTGCACAAAACCGTGAATCCCGGTGACGCCATTGGCGGCTGGCAGGTGTTGTATCCGCCGGCCGCGAATCATTTTCCCCTGGCCGACGATAATTCGCTCGTCCTGCGCGGCGAGATTTACGGCGTCAAGATGCTGCTGCTGTCCGACCTCGGGCGACCGGGCCAGGCCGCACTGCTCAATCAAACCAACGATCTGCGAGCGGATATCGTGGTGGCCGGCCTGCCGGAAAAATCGGAACCCGTCGGCGACGCGCTGCTGGACAAAATCCAGCCGCAGGTCATCCTCATTGCCGACTCGGAATTTCCCGCGACGAGACGCGCCACCGCCGCGTTGCGCGACCGGCTCAGCCGGAGAAACATTCCCGTCATTTACACACGTCAGGCCGGAGCCGTGACGCTGATCCTCCGGCCGACCGGATGGGAATTGCGCGCGATGGATGGGCGGAAAATGAATCATCGCAGAGAAAATTGACTCAATGCCCCAGCAGTTTGTGCCACATCTCCGGTCCGTTCTGCCAGAAGATCAGCGCCACGCCCATCAACGCGCCGCCCGCCATCACGCCGGAGGCGATGGGATACAGGAATTCCTCGGATTTGGCCGGTGATTTTTTCTGGAAGCCATACGCCAGCACCGCGCCGATGAAAAACAGCAGGCCGTAATACCAGTGGAACACCCACGCCAGGCCAAACGCGGACGCGGACGGCAGGTATTTTTGCTGCTTCGGAAACATGACCGGCAGGATGGAAAATACAATTCCCACCACGCCGCCGATGATAATACTCCAGACTTTCACCGGTGCGAGCGCCTCCAAGCCCTGGCTCAACGCCTGCGCCACCGCCGCCCACGTCTGCGCGGCGGGCGCAGGAAACTGGTCGCTGCCGATGACTTCGGGCTTGTTCACGATGAGCGTGAAAGCGAACACGCTGACGAGCGTGCCGATGAAAATGCCGGCAAACTGCGCGAGGAACTGTTTGCGCGGATGCGCGCCGAGCAGGTAGCCGCTCTTCAGATCCGTGAGCAAATCCGCTGCGGAAGCGGCCGCGCCGGCGGTGATGTTGGCGCTCATCAGGTTCACATTCACGTTGCCGGGATTGAGCGCGCCGAAGGTCAACTGCGTCACCTTGCCCATTGCGCCGATGGGCGTGGTGTCCGTCTCGCCGGTGACGCGGCAGGCCACGAGCGCCAGTGCAAAGGATAGCGCCACGGCCAGCGCGCTCTGCCAATACGGCATGTGAAACGAGGCGTGTGCCAGCCACGACAGCGCGATGAGCGAGACGAGTTGACCGGCGGCGAACCAGGACATCGGCGTCTCAATGGCTTCCATTTCGATCAGTTTCGCCCGCCGCGAAAACAGTTTTCCGAAACCGCTGAACGCGGACAAGGCGATGCGCCATTGCACAAAGAATCCAAAGACGCCGGAGGTGACCATGCACGACGCGCCGAACCACAGCGTCCATTGCACGACGTCGCGAAAGCCGGAGCCGGTAATGACGCCGGCGTGCTGCATGATGGGCACAAAGACCGCCCAGCAGAGGGTGCCGCCCAGCAACATGCTGATGCAGACACGCATTCCGGTGATGGCCCCGGCGGCGATGAAAATCGGTTCCCAGTCGAACATGACCGTGCGCCCCATCCACGCCGGGCCGAAGAAGACGGTGTTGAACTTCGTCACCAATGCGGCGCTGGAACAGGGCGCGAGCCGGCTGAACAGCGCAAAGCCGTCGTGCCAGAAATTGTCCAGCGCGGCGAGCACACCGGCGATGCCCAGCGCCCGGGCGGCGCGCATGCCTTTTTGCCCGTGGGAATGGAGGGCCTGCAAGGTTTCCGCCGCCGCCACGCCGCTGGGAAAGCGCAGTTGCTCAATGTTGATCATCTGTTTTTTCATCGGCACGGCCATGGTCACACCCAGGATCGCAAGGAAGAAAACCCAAGCCAGCGTGAGCGGGATGGAAAGCGGATGGCCGTTCAGGAGAATAAAAGCCGCAAAAGCCGAGACCAGCGTGCCGCCGGTGGAATAACCCGCCGAACTGGCGGTGGATTGCATGCAGTTGTTTTCGAGGATGGTCATCGGCGTTTTGACGAGGCCGATTTTGACGAAGGTGGTCCAGATGGCGTAGGAAAGGATGCAGGCGGTGATGGCCACGCCAATGCCCCAGCCGGATTTCAGGCCGATGTAAAGATTGGTGAGGGAAAGGATGCCGCCGAGAACCGAGCCCATCAGGACCGCCCGCCAACTGAGCTGGAGCATGGAATCACCACGTCCGCGATAGACTTTTTCAAACCACTGGCGCTGGATTTCCTCCGGCGTGCCGGTGAAACCTTCCACCGGCAGGACAAATTCACGGTCGGGGGCGGACTGGTTTGGCGGGCTGGATTTCACGCGCGGAAATGTTGGCAATCGTCCCGCCGGATGCGAGCTTTTTTGAATGGCGCTCCAAGACCGGGAAACGCAGCGGCGACGGGGCGTTACAGCCACTCATCAAACCGCACGACAACCAAATCAGGACTTCGTGAAGATCCGGGTGTCCCAGGAAACTCCCAGCGGATTGGCGCGGACGCTTTCAGCCATTTCCACGAACGGCACTTGGGCTTCCAGCCAGCGGGGGTTTTTGGCGATGTCGTCCATGGATTTGCGGGTGTCGTTGCAGATGAGATAAAGCCCCGGGCCCAGAACCAGAAACGCCTCGATGCCGGTGCCGACGCCGTGCCGTGCAAATTCAAAATCGCCGGGTCCGTA
>JAJXXI010000717.1 GCA_021781185.1 bacterium | reverse complement strand
CAGAAATTCCGCCAGCCGGCCGACACTGACGGTCGAGGTGAAGACCGGGTCCTGCAGGATGCTTTTAACTTCCGACCAGGTGAGCGTGATGATGAACGTGAGCTTGAGGATCGCGAGGCCGGTGGGGACGAGCTTGTGCGCCGAGAACAGGCGTTGCAGGCCGGCGACCGGATCGAGCCGCTCCCAGTTGGGGGTGAGCGCCTCGGAAGCAGTGTTGAACCGGCTTTGAATGGCTCCGGCAACGAGTCCCGCCAGTCCGGCGCCGAGGACGATTGGCCCCGCGCATTTCAGCAGCAGCCAGGTGCCGGTGGCACCATAGCCTTGCAGTGAATTCGCGGATAATTCCGTGTCGTGCAAATGACTCAGCATAAGCACGGTCGAGCCGGCCAGCGTTTGCCAGGTTTCCCGCCCCGTGAAGGCCAGTGCCGCCAGTCCGCCCATGAGGACGAAGACCGTCTGCACCTCTGCACTGCGCGGAATCTGGCCGCGTTTGAGCGCGTCCTCCAGTCGTCGCTGGGTCGGCATCTCCGTTTTCTCGCCCGTCTGCTCGCTCATCGCACGCCTCCCAGCAATTGCGCCACCACGAGCATGTCTTCCGGCAGCCGGTCAAGATAGTTTTGCACGTATTGCGCCGCGATTTGGAGCGTGAAGCCGAAGACGATCAATCCCGCCGCGATGCGGACGGCGAAGCTTTCGCCAAAGACGTTCATTTGCGGCACCGCGCGGCCGAGCAGTGCAAACACCAGCGTCACCACGAACGATACCGCCATCACCGGCGCGGCGATTTGCAGGGCCACCCGAAAAATCTCGCCCGTCCGGGAGACCAGCATTTCGAGCAGCGCCGGGTTCAGGTGCGCCGCGCCCACCGGCAGCACCGCATACGTCCGCTCAAAGCCGAGCAGCATCCAGTGATGCAAATTCAAGGAAAGCATCACCATCGCCGCCAGATAACTCAAGATGCTGGCCGGCACCTGGCTTTGCTGGCCGGACACCGGGTCCAGCACCGCCGCCATGTTCAGGCCCATTTCCGTGGCGATGATCGTTCCGCCGACTTCCACCGTGTAAAAGATCAGGCGCGAGAGAAAACCGAACAGCAGCCCGACACTGACCTCCTGGAACATCACGCCCACGAGGGAAAGGAAATCCAGCCGGCCCGGTTGAAACGGCGGCAGCAGCGGTGCCAGCAACAGTGCCGCCAGCGCCCCCACCGCCACGCGCATCGTCACTGGAAAATTCGCCATCGTGAAAAACGGCAGCACCAGCAGAAACGCGCTGATGCGCAGGAACACAAACATCCAGTTGTAATAATCGGCAGCCATCATTCAAATCTTCATCCTCAACCCCAAACTGCGGCGCGATGATTCGGGCCGGGGGCAAACGCTACTGCACCATCTGCGGTATTTTTTGGATGACGCCGGTGGTGAATTCGATCAGCGACCGGACAATCCATGGCAGCAGAATCAGCAGGATGCCAATGACGGCGAGCGCCTTGGGCACAAAGGTCAGGGTTTGTTCGCTGATCGAGGTCACCGCCTGAAACAAGCTGATGCATAGGCCGATGATCATGGCCGTGATCAGAATCGGCGCGGCAATGGTCAGCGCCTGGTAAATCATGGTTTTCAGGAGTTCGACGGCAAATTCAGGATTCATACAGGTTACATTCCAAAGCTGCGGACGAGCGATTGCACGACCAGCGTCCAGCCGTCCACGAGCACGAACAGCAGCAGTTTTAACGGCAGCGAAATTGTCATCGGCGGCATCATCATCATGCCCATGCTCATCAGCACCGTGGCCACCACGATGTCTATCAGAATGAACGGCACATAAATCAGGAAGCCCATTTGAAAGGCGGTGCGCAGTTCGCTGATGATGTAGGCGGGAATGACCACGCGCAGCGGCAGTTCATTCGGGTTGACCGGCTGCAGCTTGGCCATCGAGACAAACAGTTCCACATCCTTGGGCCGCGTTTGCTTGAGCATGAAGGTGCGCATGTGGCCCGCCGCCCGGTCGAGCGCCACCTCGCTGGTGATGGTGTGCGCCTGATACGGCGCCAGCGCATCCCGATCAATGTTTGCCCAGACGGGGGCCATGATGAAATACGTCATGAACAGCGACAGGCCGATGATGATCTGGTTGGCGGGCGCACCCTGCAATTGCAGCGCGCTGCGCACGAACGACAGCACGATGACGATGCGCGTGAAACATGTCATCAACAGCAGAATCGAGGGTGCCAGGGTGAGCAGCGTGAGCGAGAACAGCACCTTGATCGCCATGTCCACATCCGGCACGGCGTTGCCGCTGCCGATGGAAATTTGCACGGGAGCGAATCCGGATGCGGTGTTCGTCTGTGCCGGCGCAGTCAGCAGTCCTGCGGCCAGCAGGATGAACAGCGTCCACCAGGACCGCCGGCGCAGGAGGAAAATCAAAGCAGAGCCGGGGCCGCCCGTTTCCGGGCGTTTCAAAATGACAGGCTGGGGGAGGGTGGTTCCCATCTATTTGCCCTTGAGCACCTGGGTCAGCGCCTGCGCGAAGCTTGGCGTTGGCGAGTGGGAGCTGTTCTCCGGTGCGGCGGTATCGCCCTCCGTCGCGCTGGGCAGATGGCTCAACAGGTTGACGCCCGCCGGCGACGAGGCGATGAGAAACCGTTCCTGTTCGTAGCCGACCACAAAAACGGAATGACGCCCGCCCAGCGAACGTGTTTCCAGAATGTTGAGTTTCGGGGTGCGACCGCGCTGGACGGTCAGCCGTTGCCAGTTTTTATAAAGCCAGACGCCGGCGAGGAAAATGCCGATGACCAGCGCGAGCGCGCCGAACACCCGCAGCACCGAAAGGCCCGCGTCCGGCAGGGCCGGGGCGGTCAGCGGTGCAGCCAGGCTGTTGGTCGGTTGCGCCGGGGCATCAGGCAGGACGAAGATGACGGCGAAAACACCGGCTGCCCGGATGAAATGATTTTTCATTTGGCATCTCCCCGTCGCGGGTTCATTTGGCGGCGGGCGGATTGGGAATGACGCTGCCGAGCACCTCGGTGATTTTCACACCGTAGCGGTCTTCGATGACGACGACTTCACCGCGGGCGATGAGCTTGCCGTTCACGCTCAACTCCACCGGCGCATCCGCCTGTTTGTCCAGTTGCACGACGGAGCCGATGCTGAGGTGCAGCACTTCGCGCATCGGAAGCTGGCAGCCGCCCAGTTCGATGGTGAGGCTCACTGGCACATCGAGGACGAGATTGAGGTTGGAGGGGTTTTCTGCAGAGGCGTTCATGGAATTCAAATCGGGCTGTTGAGGGCGCTGGTGATCTGCACGGCCCATTTGCCGTCGCTGGTGCCGGGCCGGCCGTGGAATTTGGGCACGTGGCTCAGGCGCAGTTGCACCTGTGCGGCGCAGGCGGGATCAAGTGCCAGCACATCACCGGGCTTGAGCCGGGTGATGGCACCGGCGGACATTTTCAAACCCTGCCACTCGGCGATGACCGGCACGCGCACATCGTCAAACTCGGGGTTCCATCTGATCCGGGCGCTGCGGGCCGGGGAGGCTTCGACCTCCGGCAGGGAGGGAATCAGCATGCGCAGCAGCGGCTCGACGGTGGCGTAGGGAAAAACCATCTGAAACTGTTCGGCCTGGTCGCCAATGCCGCCGTGCATCGTCAGGATCAACATGGCCGTGTCCGGCATGGAAGTCTGCAAAAAATGGCTGTTATTTTCGTGGCCGAGCAGCGCCGGGCGCAGGTCGCGCATTTCCGGCCAGTGATTGCACCATTCGGTGAGAATGAGCGAGGCAATCTGGTCAATGAGCGCGGTTTCCATCTCGGTCAGGTCGCGCTTTTCCTCCACCGGCTGCCCCGGCCCGCCCAGCAGCCGGTCCACCAGCGTCAGGCCGAGCCGGGGCGTGAGCACCAGCAGGCCGATGCCTTTCAGCGGATCAGTCTTGAACAGCGTGATGTGCGTGGGACTCGGCAGGGACGTGGTGAATTTTTCATAACTGACGATCTGCACCTTCGCCAGTTGGAGGGTGAATTCCAAGCGCAGGAAAATCGCCAGCCGGGCGGCGAGCGCGCGCACAAACTGCTCGTGGCGCTGCCGGATGCGGCGCAGTTCGCTCGCGGCCAGAAAACCCGACTGCCGAAAATCATGCCCGCGGATTTCGCCGGACTTGCGGCGTTCGCGCACCCCTTTTGCCGTGAGCACAAACACATCGTCGCCGGCGGTGGCGGTGGAGGAGGGCGCAGGTTCGTTCATGCCGGTTTATTGAATGGCAAATTCCGTGAAATAAATGTTCTTCACCACGTTGTCGCCCAGAATGTTGTTGAATCCGTTGAGCAGCTCGGTGCGGATGAGATTGCGCGCATCCGGCTTTTCCAGGTCGGCCAGCGTTTTGGCGCTGAGCACACCGCTGGCCATGTCGCGCAACTGGGCATCGTGACTCTGCATGTTGGCTTTGAAATCCGAACCGGAGCCGGAGACGGACAGGCTGACCAACAAATAGCGTGCGCCCATGGTGCCGGCGACGTTCACCAGCAGCTTGGGCAATGGCACCGAATCCAGCTTGGCGTCCGAGCTGTCCTTGGCCTTGTCCTCGGCCGGGGCGGAACCCGTCTTGATGCCCAACCCTTTTTGCAGTTGGGGCAGTAGGATGAATTCTGTCACGCCATAGGCCAGCAGCGGCATGAGCACCACCGAGATGATGATCGGAAGCCACGCCTTGAAGCCGCCACCGGCGGCGGCCGGCGCGGTTGGCGCGGCGGTTTCGGAACTCGTGCGGTCTTCAGGCATAACCGGTTAGCGTTTCAAGTTGACCAGGTCCTGGAGGATTTCATCGCTGGTGGTGATGACCTTGGTG
>JAJXXI010000546.1 GCA_021781185.1 bacterium | reverse complement strand
GGTTTTCCGAACATGTTCAGGTCAAACAACCTCCCCTTGGGCTCGCGCCGCCACGCCACATTAAAGAATTGTAATCCAAGCACACGCATCCTGTTTAACCCGCCGTGGTCTGCTCTTCTGTAAGGAGTGCCATCGAAGCATTCAACCAACAGATCCAAAAAACAACCAACGAAAGAACAGTTATGAAGAAAAAAATACTAACCGCAATAATGATGGCCGGATTGATGATGAGCGGCGCAGCCGTTTCTGCACTTGCACAAAACGGGCCGGCACAGGGCGGCAACGGCAATGGCAAGGGTTACGGTGGCCCGCCGCAATCCCAGGAGGAACGCGCCGCCCGCCAGGCTGCGTGTCTGGAAAAGAATGATGGTGTCTGCCCTAATGGTGGTCCGCAGGAAAATTGCCAGGGACAGGGCAAAAGCCAGTGCAGGGGAAAGGGTCAGGGGCAGTGCAATGGAAAAGGTTCCGGTTATGGTCATCGGAACGGTTTGCGCGACGGCACCGGCCCACGCAGTGTGAACGGCACCTGCCCGAACACCAACGCTCCCGCTCAACTGAAAAAATAAACCAGATTGAGACGGATGACATTCCGGGCGGTGATGGTCACCGTCCGGAATCCGTGCTGGCAACGGGCTATTGCCGTGAATGCCGTTGATCCTGCGAATCGCAATCGAAGCTGGTATTGCGATTCACGCATAATTGACAGATGTTGGCAACAACCCAATTGATTTATGTCAGAATTCAACCTCGCAGGCCTGGACATTCTATTGGTGGAAGATGATTTGATGTTGCGCAAGCGCGAAACAGCGCTGCTGGAGCGGTTAGGCGCCGAAGTCAGCGCCGTTGACAGTCTGGCGGGTGCGCGCCGGTTGGTCGCCTCCATGCCATTTGATTTTGCGGTGCTGGATGTGAATCTGCCGGACGGCCTAGGCACGGATTTGTTGAAGGAAAAAATCTTTGGCGCGGACACGGCGGTGATCATCGTCACGGCGCATGGCGGAGTCACGGGCGCGGTGGAAGCGATGCGGCACGGCGCGGCGGATTATCTGGTAAAGCCGCTGGAACCGGAGGAACTACCGCTGGTGCTGGAGCGGACACGACGTTCACGGCAATCGGCCCGGGCCGGCGAGCACCGGCGCAAAGACCGGGCGCAGGAGGGGTTCTTCTTCGGCGCGGCAATGAAACCGTTGGAGGTGCAGTTGGAAAAAATCATTGCCGCCGACTTGCGCATGAGCGGGCCGCTGTCACCCGTGTTGATCCAGGGCGAAACGGGCACAGGCAAAACCGCGCTGGCCCGCTGGCTGCACGAACACGGACCGCGCGCGACGGCGGAACTCATCGAGGTGAACTGCTCCGCCCTGCCGGAAACACTCGCAGAATCGGAATTGTTCGGTCACGAGCGCGGCGCGTTTACGGACGCCCGGACCATGCGCATGGGCTTGTTCGAGGCGGCCCAGGGCGGGACTCTGTTTCTCGACGAGCTGCCCAGCCTGTCGCCAGCGTTGCAAGCCAAGGTGTTGGTGGCCATCGAGGACCGCAAAATCCGTCGCGTGGGCGGAAACAAATCCGTTCCGGTGGACGCCCGCATCATCGCGGCGGCCCAGCGCGATTTGAGGCAAATGGTCGCGCAGGGGACTTTCCGTGAAGATCTTTTTCACCGGCTCGACCTTTTCCGCGTGGCCATTCCCCCGCTACGCGAACGTGGTGAAGACATCGCAAAACTGGCTGAATGGTTTCTGCGCCCGCTGGCCCAGAAACACCATCTGACTTCCCGCAAGCTTTCTGCCGCCGGCCGGGCGCGATTGATGACGTATCACTGGCCGGGCAACGTGCGCGAACTGGCCCATGAGCTGGAACGGGCGATGGTCTTTGAGGAAGGCGAGGCGCTGAGTCTTTCGCATCTGCCGGGAAGTATTTCGGTCGCTGCTCCGGCCGGACAACCCGAATGGCTCAAGCCCGGTTTCACCTTTCCCGAATCCGGCTTTCTACTGGAGGAAGCCATCAACCGGCTGTTGCAACTGGCGCTTTCACAAACGGACGGCAACGTCTCCGCCGCCGCGCGTCTGCTGGGTGTGCCACGCGATTTCGTTCGTTACCGTCTTGGACTCAAAACCAAAAATCCCGATGGGAACTAGAGACCAATTTTGCGCCGGGCACGGAAGAAATTTTGGGAATCATTTCCAAATCGCGGTGAACTCCAGTTTGCCGGCGGCGACAGAAAACCATGAAAACATGAGGTTTTCGACAATTTTTTCAAAACATCCGCAGATGGCACGACCCATGCAAAAGAGAAAAGAAGACGGACAATGAACTAAACCAAGTCCGGCAGAAACAAACAACAAAGGAACAAGTTATGAAAAAAATTCTCTCTCTCTCAGTTGGGCTGATCCTGACAGCGGTCGGGGGACAGGCATTCGCCCAGAATGGTCCTGGAACGGGTGTGGGCACCAACCTATATGACCATGATTACACCTGGAGCAACTATGTGAACCAGACCAATGATTACGATTACAATCACAATTATGATCATGATTATCTCTGGAGCACCAACTGCCTCTCACTGACCAATTCGCCGTTGGTCTGGAGCAATTACTACCAGCACACGTTCAGCGGACCCGCTGAAGCCGGCCAGCAGGTGCAAAACCAGTTTGGCAAAAAGGAACTGCCCGCTGACGTGCAGACCATCGTCCAGTCATTTGAGCAGGATCGCACCCAGCTCATGACCCAGCTCAAGACCTGCTCCGACGAGCAACGTCAACTGATCTTGAAGGACATGGAGCAACTGCGGACACAAATGCGCGAACAGATCAGCAAGGTTCGGGATGACGCCCGGCAACAGGCCGAACAGATGCGCACTCGTTTCAGCAACAATCGTGACGCGATTCTCGATCAGGGCGCAGGCGGAGCTGCCACCGGTCGTGACCGCTGATGCCAGTTGAGGATGCGGAACAGAAACACGGGCGACGTCAGGCGTCGCCCGTCCAAAATCAGGCGGCTCATCACCGCCTGATCGATTTGCCATGTGAGACAACAGATAAAATTCCGACTGCGGCGGAGGACGATCGGCTTTTTTTGCCTGGCCGTCCTGCTTTTGTCCGGAAGGAGCGATGTGATGGCGGGTGAGGATTTGTTGAACGACGAAGATTTGAAGATTTCGTTGTGGAATTATTCCGGCGCGCTGCGTGGCAGTTTCGGCTACAAGGACAACGTGCTGCTCGGCCACACCAACGCCCAGGGCAGCGCTTTCTGGATGTCCGGCGCGGAAATCATGGTCTTTCGCCTGCCCACCCACGGCTGGCAGTTCAGTTTTTTTGCGGACGCCACGGACATGCGCTTCTTCGATTCCCCCTCCGTTGACAATGAGCAGGTCGCCTTGGCGGTGGCCCAGCTTGGCAAGGATTTTGGCAACGGCTGGAAGTCCACGGTGGGACTGAACTATTTGTTTCAAAATCAGGTTTATGACAACTCGGCCAATTACACCAACCAGACAACCGTTGGAGTGATCAAGGGGCAAACGCTCACGCCACGCTGGGCGGTGCGCAAGACGTTTGATCCGATCTGGGTTGAAGGCGAGTTGAACGCCACCCGGCAATGGCTCGATTCTCCGCTCGACAGCTACTGGCAGTTCGGTCCGCGTGCGGCGGCGGGTTTCAGTTGGGGACATGGTTCCGAACTGGCCCTCTCCTATCAATGCTCGCGGCTGGATTACGATAATCGCGAGCAGGTGAATGCGGCCGGCCGGCCGCTCACCAACACCTCGCTCGGTCTGATTACGCATTTTATCGAATTGTCGCTCACCCAAGTGTGGGATGAGAAACGACACTGGCAGACAATAACGGTGGCAGGATTCGAAGCCACACTCGACAATGGTTCGGGATATTACGACTACAACAATTACCGTTTATCACAGTGGGTCCGTTATCGCGACGAGAAATGGGAGGTTGTCGCCCAGGCGAGGCTGAACTACTACGACTATTCAAAACAAACTGTCAGCGCCACCGACCTGACATTGCGCCGCAAGACCATGTTCACGTTGATGGCGCGCGCCGAATGCAAATTGACCAAACACCTCGCGGCTCAGGCCGGCTACGCTTGGGACCGCTCCATCTCCAATCTGGATTTTGATGATTACCAGTCGGGCACCGTGACGGGCGGTTTGGCACTGACGTTCTGACCAAATACGGAGGCATTATGCGAATGACTAACATCATCAACGGAAAAGAAAGGAACGGGGACGTGAAAAGCCTGAAGCAATCGCAAGCGATCGCCTGGCGGACGTGGGCGCTGGCAATGGTGGTGCTCGCCATCACCGTGGCCGGAGGGGCCTTCCATCTGCGGGTTCATTTGCGCGAACATCTGGCCCAACGCGACGGCGAGATTCTCACTGCCGTGGCGCTCGCCCGGCAATATGCGAACGGCAGCGGCGCAACCCTGACGCAACGGCTGGGCAATCCCGCAGATCAACTCGCGCTTGCCCTGGAAATTTCTCAGATCAAGGAGGGCGTGCTTGGTGTGCGATTGTTTGACCGCAACGGCCATTTTGAAACGGCATTTCCGCCATCGCTTCTTGCCACAAATCTTTCGGGCGCTGATCTGCCCGCACTCCATGCCCTGCAACCCGTAAGCCGGTTTCACGAGCGGGCGAATCTGGGCGACTATTTCCTGCTCAACGCGGGCAGCGATCTTCCCGCCTCGATAACACCGTTGCTGGAGGTGAACATTCCGTTGCACGCGCGCAGTGATTCCAATCTGGTGGCCGCCGCGCAGTTGGTTCTGGACGGGCGGACCATTGCCCGCGAATACGCCCGGGTGGATGGCCATCTCTGGCTGTTGGGACTGGGACTGT
>JAJXXI010000748.1 GCA_021781185.1 bacterium | reverse complement strand
GCCGCGTTAGCATCCGCGCATGAAAGTCAGCGGATTCACCTTTTTACGAAACGGGCAGAAACTCGGCTATCCGTTTGTGCCGTCCATCCGCTCCATTTTGCCGTTGGTGGATGAGTTCGTTATTGCCCTCGGCCCCTGTGACGACGAGACGGAATCCATGATCCGGGAGATTGGCGACCCGAAAATTCGCATCATCCCGACCACTTGGAACGAGCGTATCCGTCCGGATTACAGCGTGAAAGGGTTCGTCTATGGCCAGCAAAAATCCATCGCCTTGTTTAATTGCACCGGTGACTGGGCGTTTTACCTGGAAGCCGACGAAGTGCTGCACGAAAACGACCTGCCGAAAATCCGCGCGGCGATGGAGAAACGTCTGAATGACGAGCGCGTCGAGGCGCTGGCGTTCGACTACCTGCATTTCTACGGGAATAAAAACACCATCGCGTGGTCGCCCGGCTGGTATCGCAGCGAGGTGCGCGTTCTGCGCAACACAATTCCCGCGTGGTCCAGCGAGGCGCTGTTTTTCAACGTGCTGGAGGGCCACAAGAAATCGCGTTACCCGCGCGCGGCACACACCGGCGCGACGATTTATCATTACGGCTGGGTGCGCAGCCAGGCACAGATGGATTTGAAGCTGGCCGACGTGCAGAAATACTGGGACGACTCAAAACCGAAGGCAATGGACTACTCCCAGGTTGATGCCGGCGCGTTGAAATTGTTTGCTGGCGCACATCCACGGGTGGTTCAAGATTGGCTGCCAAAGACGGAAGGAATGTTTCAGGCCGCTCCAAATTACCAGCTTACTTCCCGCGAAAAGAAGCACCGCCGGATGAGGTGGCTGGAAAAAACCTTCGGGTTGCGGTTTGACAAAAAACATTACCGGCTGGTGCGGTGAGCTTCAATTCACTGCGGTTTGGAGACGGGTTTAGTTCAGCGCCTGTTCGCAGGCGGCAATGACGGTCGCGAATTTGATTTTGGCGATGGTCTGGTTGTCCGGCGGCACAATTACCCAGTCTGGATGCTGGAATGGATGCGGATGCCCCGGCCAGTTATTGTTCATCAACATCACAACGCGTTTGCCTTGTGCCACGGCCAGATGAAGCGCACCGGTGTCGCCGCCGACGGTGAGCGCGGCCAGTTGCATCAACCCACCCGTGACCAGCAACGGCACCCCGGCGGAAACCGCAAAGCCGGCCGCTCGAACCGGTTCCAATGCCGCGCGGTCGCCTGGCCCGCCGCCAAACAAAACGCGCCAGCCGCGCGACTGCCAATGTCGTGCGAGGTTTAGAAAGTTTTCCAGTGGCCAGTCCTTGGCTGGTGTGCTCGTGAACGGCTGGACAAAAAGCACCGGACGGTCTGAAGTAAATTTATGAGCCGCCAAAAAAGTCCGGGCCGCATCGAGCGCATCCGTCGGCAGCACGAATTCGTTGCTGACTTCGTCAGTGCCCAGGCCGCAATGTCGGAGCAGGGCAAGGTGCGATTCGGCGGCATGAAGCTGCGGCTGGTGATCCAGGCTGGATGTATATGCCCGGCGCCGGGCGGATTTCTGGACAACGCCCCAGCGCTGCGTTGCACCAGTCAGCCAGGCCAGCCAGGCGCTTTCACCATTGCTCTGAAAATCCACGGCGAGGGAAAATTTTCCGTTTCGCAGCCGGCGCAGCAGCCGGAACAACTCTCCGGCCATTTTAACCGGGTGGCCGCCGCGCAATGCGGAACGATCCAGGCCAAAGGACTCATTCACGTCACGAAACCCGCGCAGCAAACTGAGATTCTCCTCTGAAGTGAGAAAGGTGATTTTTGCCTCCGGAAAATTCCGGCGCAAAACGGAAACTGCCGGCAACGTGAGCACCACGTCACCGATGGACTTGAGCCGGATCAGAAAGATGTTTTTGGGTGAAACCATTTTATCGTGGCAATCCCAGCGTGGTCGGGCAGCCGCGCAAATGCCAGCCGGCCAGCGCAGAGCAAACCCTCAGGCGCGAACGCCAGCGGGGACTTTTTCCGACTGTTGCCGCCGTCAACAGTAGCGCGGCCAGCCAGTCCACCAGCAGGCGCACCAGCACGCCGGCCAGCAGCACCAATCGCGTGGCCGGGCCAAAATTCTTGGCGAAATAAGCATAACGCGAGCGCCAGTATTCAATGCGGGCAGCGACCGAAACCTGTCTGGCCGTCTGGCCCTGGCCATGCCACACACGGACCTGCGGCAGGTGCATCACGCGCAGATTGCTCCGACGAACCTGCAGGCAGAAATCCGTTTCCTCAAAGAAAAAGAAGAAGCGTTCGTCCAGCCCGCCCAGTGCATCCCATACGGATTTGCGGATGAGCATGAATGCGCCCACGACCGTTTCAACTTCAATCGGTTCCGGAAAAAACCGCTCCTTGCCGAGGAATTTTTTTGGCCACAGACGGCGCAGCAGCGACTTGTTCAGCAGTTCGGTGGCCAGCGTGGGAAAATTGGCGATGGAATTCTGCCGCGAACCGTCGGCATTGAGCAATTGCGCGCCGGTCACGGCGCAGTCGGGATGGGCGCGCAGCCATTGAAGCGCCAGAGTCAGGGCATCCGCCGTCAGCCGGGCGTCGGAATTCAGCAGCAGGAGAAATTCGCCGCCGGCATTTTTCGCCGCCAGATTCACGGCCTTGGAAAATCCCCGGTTTATTTCAGAGCGGATGAGCTGGATTTGTGGAAATTCGCGCGGCAGCGCCGTGGCCGTGTCGTCCGTTGAGCCGTTGTCCACGACAAGAATTTCTGCGGCCACCACCCCATCGCCGGCCAGCACCGAACGCACGGCCTCACCGGTCATGGCGCAGGTATTGCGGGTGATGATGACGACAGAAACGTCCATGCTCGATCAGTCCGTTTTCTGCGCGGCGCGGATTTTGGCGTAGCGTGTGGCGGTGTAAAACGCTGTCATCCACGCGATGTAAATGCCCTGCCAGCCGTCGAGAAAACCGAGCCGGAAACAGTAGCTGCGCAGGAAGCGCCAGAGCGGCCGCAGTAGCAGATCAAAGCCGCTGGCCGTGCGGTTTTGCGCTGCGGCGGCCCGGGCGAACGCCTCGGTGTAGGTGGAAATTTTGGCGATCTGACGGTCAATCGTCTCGGTCATGTAATGCCGCAGTTCGGCCCGCAGGCGGCCGACCGTTCCTTTGACTTCGGGCGATTCATGCACCGGTGCATTGGACCAGCGCACCAGGCCTCGCCGCCAGAGCCGGGTCTGGCGGTCGGGATACCAGTCGCCATGACGTATCCAGCGACCGGAGAATTGCGTGAGGCGGGGAAAAGAATATGCCGCATGAGCCTCGGATCCGGCGACAGCCTGCTCAATTTCAGCGCGCAACGCGGGGGTGACTTCCTCGTCGGCATCCAGATTCAGCAGCCACGGCTGGCTGGCCCTGGCCACGGCAGAGTTTTTTTGCGGGCCAAAACCTTTCCACGGCTCGCGAAAAACTTTGGCTCCAAACGATTCGGCGATTGTATCTGTGCCATCGTTCACGTCGGCGTTGATCACGACGATGATTTCCGCCGTCCAGCCGGCGACGCTTTCGAGCACGCGCCGGATGCGAGCGGCCTCGTTGCCGGCAATCAGACAGATGGAGATGGGCGATGGCGACGACGGATTCATGAACCGGATTTCTGTGTGCCAGAATAAGGATTGCTCGGCGCGGCAGCGAGCACGGATTGGGCGGCGAGAATCAATTCGCCCGTCCAGATTTTGCCAAGGTATTGGGCGCCCGGCTCGTTCGCGCCAACAATGACGCGGTATTTTTCACCGGTCGGCACCCACTGTTGCAAACCGGGATTTGGCCAGAACCACGCGACGGTCGGCGTATTGGTCATGGCGGCAAGGTGCAGCGTGCCGGTGTCGCCGCAGAAATGCACCGCGCTGTGCTGGATGACGGCGGCGAGCTGGGTGAGGTTCAGATTGCCGGCGAGGACGCGCCAGGGTTTTTGCGGCAGCAAGGCCAGCAACGCTTCCATTTTTTTAAGTTCGCGTTCGGTTGGTGCGCAGGAGAGGGCGATTTTTTTGTCCGGAAATTTTTTTTCCAGCGCGGCGACCAGTTCCACAAACTGCGCCGGCGGCAGTTCCTTGCGATCGGCGGTTGTAAACGGGCTGAGGTGAAAATAAGTTCCGGTGTCCGCTGCGGAAATCCCGGCGGCGTCCAGGTTGGCGGGATTAATTTCAGCATGAAATTCCGGTGGGGTGGGGGGGAATCCTGACATTTCAAGGCAACGACAGCGTTGAATGTAAATCGGCTCCGGTTTGAAGGGGTGCTCGACGTGGGCGGTGAACATCCGTCGCCAGAGAAGCGGGCCGCCATCGCCGGGCACGCGGCCGAGCCGTTCGCGCGCGCCGCTGAATAATGTCAGCCAACTGGAACGGTCGGAGCCGTTCAGGTTGATCAGGACGTCAAATTTTTCGCGACGGAGCGCGGCGACCATTTGATAATTCTCGCGCAAGTTTGCATGGCGTGGGAACCGCATGTAACCCCAGGTCTTGTCCACCCACGGCACGCAGTCCATGAGCGAGGTGACATGGGCGGCAACGGCGACATGCAGTTCCGCCTGCGGGTAGGCCTGTCGCACCATCCAGAGCGCGGGCAACAGATGGACGGTGTCGCCCAGAAAGCCAAGATCAAGCACCATGACCTTGCGGGCGTTGCGTGTCCGCGCAAAAAAAACGGTCGGAATGGAATTTTTAGCCATGAGTCATGAGTAGAGGGTGGAATGCAACGCCGGAAAACGTTACTGACTGACTCTCCGGCAGGCAAAGTAATTTTTGCGGCCTATTTGCTTGCCTTCCGTATGTGTGGCCATAGATTGGCTTCACGGTCTGTCGGGAACGTTTTCACCCCTTTAAAATAT